>NZ_JAAAPJ010000017.1 GCF_009909145.1 Corallococcus silvisoli | reverse complement strand
GTCATGCCGGGCGACAACATCGCCATCGAGGTGGAGCTGATCACCCCGGTCGCGATGGAGAAGGAGCTCCGGTTCGCTGTTCGTGAAGGCGGCCGCACGGTGGGCGCGGGCGTCGTGGCTGAAATCATCGCGTAGCTCTCAGGCCACCGGCTCTCCGGAGGGCCCTTTGGGGGTCGTTCCGGGGAGCAGGTGGAAATCCAGTTGCAACCCCTGGGGTGTGGTGGTACACACCGCGCCCCTTCGTTCCGAAGAAACGGTTCTCTGAAATCCAGGCGTTGACGGGCGTACCGCCTCACGGTTCAGAGGTCGTTCAAAGAGGTTCTTGCGAATGGCGACACAGAAGATCCGCATCCGGCTGAAGGCGTACGACTCGAAGCTCCTGGACCAGAGTGCTGGGGAGATCGTCGAGACGGCCAAGCGCACGGGCGCCAAGGTGGCCGGTCCGATCCCCCTGCCGACGCGCATCAACAAGTTCACCGTGTTGCGTTCGCCGCACGTGGACAAGAAGAGCCGCGAGCAGTTTGAGATCCGCACGCACAAGCGCCTGCTCGATATCCTCGAGCCGACCCAGCAGACGCTGGACGCGCTGATGAAGCTGGATCTGTCTGCCGGCGTTGACGTCGAGATCAAGTCCTAGGAAGCGGGATGGCGTCGGAGTGGTTTCACTCTGACCCCCGAGGAAAGTGCCATGGCGAAGTTTGACGTAGTCGACCTGGATTTGAAGAAGGTGTCGGAGATCGAGCTCTCCGACGAGATCTTCGCTGCCGAGCAGAACAATCACCTGTTCTACGAAGTGGCCAAGATGCAGCAGATCAACCGGCGCCGCGGCACGGTCGGGGTGAAGAACACCTCGCTCGTCAGCGGTGGCGGCAAGAAGCCCTGGAAGCAGAAGGGCACCGGCCGCGCCCGTCAGGGCTCGATCCGCGCTTCCCACTGGGTGGGCGGCGGCAAGGCGATGGCCCCCAAGGCCCGTGACTACTTCTACCGGCCGCCCCGCAAGGTCCGCCGCGGTGCCCTGCGCGCCGTGCTGTCCCTGCGCGCCAAGGAGAAGCAGCTCATCATCCTGGACGGCTTCAAGCTGGACGCCCCGAAGTCGAAGCAGGCCTTCGAGGTGCTCACCCGGCGCCTGAAGCTCCAGAACGCGCTGGTCGTCGACGAGCGCGGTAACACCAACCTGCACCGCAGCGTGCGCAACCTGGCGAAGTTCGACGTGCTGCCGCCCGAGGGCTTCAACCTCGAGTCCGTGCTCAAGCACTCGCACCTCGTCCTGACTTCCGCCGCCGCGAAGGCGCTCGAGGGGTCCCTGTCATGAACCTGAACGACGTCATCAAGGGCCCGCTCATCACGGAGAAGCTGGACAAGGCCCGGGAGAAGTTCCGCCAGTACTCGTTCATCGTGGACCGCAAGGCCACGAAGCACGACGTGTCCCGCGCGGTCCAGTCCCTGTTCAAGGTCACGGTGGAGGGTGTTCGCACCAACATCGTGCGTGGCAAGACGAAGCGGGTGGGCAAGAGCATCGGCCAGCGCCCCAACTTCAAGAAGGCGGTCGTCACCCTCAAGGAAGGTGACAAGATCGAACTCTTCGAAGGGGGGGCGGTCTGACGCCACTGGCGACAGATCAGCCTGAGACGAGGAACACACCATGGGCATCAAGAAGTACAAGCCGACCAGCGCCGCCCGCCGTCTGATGACGGTGTCCGACTTCGCGGACATCACCAAGGACTCGCCGGAGAAGTCTCTCACCGAGCCGCTCAAGCGCTCCGGTGGCCGCAACGTCCACGGCCACATCACCCGTCGTCACCAGGGTGGTGGGCACAAGCGTCGTTACCGCACCATCGACTTCAAGCGCCGGGACAAGGATGGCGTGCCGGCCAAGGTCGTCGCGGTCGAGTACGACCCGAACCGCACCGCCAACATCGCCCTCCTGCACTACGCGGACGGCGAGAAGCGCTACATCCTGGCCCCCGTGGGCCTGAGCGTGGGCGACACCGTGTTCGCCGGCGCCACCGCCGACATCCGGCCGGGCAACAGCCTTCCGCTGCAGAACATCCCGGTGGGTACGGTCATCCACAACGTGGAGCTGAAGCCGGGCCGTGGCGCCCAGGTCATCCGCTCCGCGGGCACCTCCGGCCAGCTGATGGCGAAGGAGGAGCGCTACGCCCAGGTCCGTATGCCCTCGGGCGCCGTGCGCAAGGTGCTCATCGAGTGCCGCGCCACCGTGGGTCAGGTGGGCAACATCGAGCACGAAATCATCCGTATCGGCAAGGCGGGTAAGAGCCGCTGGCTGGGCATTCGTCCCACCGTCCGCGGTCTGGCGATGAACCCTGTTGACCACCCGCACGGCGGTGGTGAGGGTAAGTCCGGCCAGGGTAACCCGCACCCGGTGTCTCCGTGGGGCAAGAAGACCAAGGGCCTCACCACGCGCACCAACAAGCGCACCGACAAGTTCATCGTGAGCGGCCGCCGCCAGGGCGCGCGCAGCCAGTAAGAGGATTTGAAACATGGCTCGTTCGATCAAGAAGGGTCCGTTCGTTGACGATCACCTCCTCAAGAAGATCGAGGGGATGATCGCCGCGAACAAGAAGGCGGTCGTCAAGACCTGGTCCCGGCGCTCCACGATTCTCCCTGAGTTCGTGGGTCACACCTTCGCCGTTCACAACGGCAAGAAGTTCATTCCGGTGTTCGTCACGGAGAACATGGTGGGCCACAAGCTCGGCGAGTTCGCCCCGACGCGTACCTTCGGTGGGCACTCGGCGGAGAAGAAGGTCGCCAAGGCCCCGGGCAAGTAGCCCGCACGCACGCCTGAGAGCCTGAGGAGATGACCATGGAGTCGACTGCACATCTGCGTCACCTGCGCATGAGCCCGCGCAAGCTGTCCCTCGTCGCGGCGCTCATCCGGGGCAAGCCTGTCGAGGCCGCCCTGAACATCCTGAAGTTCACCCCGCGCGCTGCCGCGCGGCCGGTGGAGAAGCTCATCAAGAGCGCCGTCGCTAACGCGACGGACCTGTCCAAGGGGCAGGTCGACGTGGATACCCTCTACGTCAAGACCATCTCCGTGGACCAGGCCGCCACCCAGCGCCGGTTCATGCCGCGCGCCATGGGGCGCGCGACGCCCATCCAGAAGAAGTCTGCCCACGTCCACGTCGTGCTGGCCGAGGCCAAGAAGTAGGACCCGTCGGGCCCCGCCCGGACGCACCAAGGAGAATCAGTTTGGGACAGAAAGTACATCCGATCGGGTTCCGGCTCGGCGTCATCAAGACCTGGGACTCCAAGTGGTTCGAGCACAAGAACTACGCCCAGTGGCTCCACGAAGACATTCGCATCCGCGAGTTCGTGAAGAAGTCGCTGAACCACGCGGGCGTCTCGAAGGTGGAGATTGAGCGCGCCGCCAACAAGGTGAAGGTCAACGTCCACACCGCGCGTCCGGGCATCGTCATCGGCAAGCGCGGCGCTGGCATCGAGACCGTCAAGAAGGACCTGCAGCAGTTCACCAAGAACGAGGTCTTCCTGAACATCGTCGAGGTCCGCAAGGCCGAGACCGACGCGCAGCTCGTGGCGGAGAACATCGCCACGCAGCTCGAGCGCCGCATCGCCTTCCGCCGCGCCATGAAGAAGGCGCTGCAGACCGCGATGAAGTTCGGGGCCAAGGGCATCCGCGTCGCCTGCTCGGGCCGTCTGGGTGGCGCCGAGATGGCCCGCTACGAGTGGTACCGCGAGGGCCGCGTGCCCCTGCACACCCTCCGCGCGGACATCGACTTCGGCTTCGCCGAGGCCAAGACGACCTACGGCAAGATTGGCTGCAAGGTCTGGATCTGCAAGGGCGAGGTCCTCCCGGGCAAGGGTGGCCAGGCCCCCATGCCCACCAACCGGTAAGACGCCCCCTGCGGGGCGGGTCTAAAAGCCCGCCCTGCACGCGAGGCACGAAGGACTGCGACGATGCTTCAGCCTGCTCGAACCAAATACCGAAAGATGCAGAAGGGCCGCATGTTCGGCTCGGCCCACCGCGGCAGCGACCTCACCTACGGTGAGTTCGGCCTGGTGAGCCTCCAGCCGGGCTGGATCACCTCGCGCCAGATCGAGGCGGCTCGTATCGCGATGACCCGTCACGTGAAGCGCGGCGGCAAGATCTGGATCCGGATCTTCCCGGACAAGCCCATCACGAAGAAGCCCGCCGAAACCCGTATGGGTACCGGTAAGGGCGGCGTGGAGTACTACGTCGCGGTGGTGAAGCCGGGACGCGTCCTCTACGAGATGGAGGGCATGACGCAGGAGATCGCCACCGGTGCGCTGAAGCTGGCGCAGGCGAAGCTGCCGGTGCTCACCAAGATCGTGCGCCGCAGCGAGCTCTCGCTGTAGTCACGCACCGCCGGGACGGGCGCTCCACCTGGTGACAGGGGAGGGCGCCCGCATCCCGCGCCGAGGAGACCAAGATGGCGACTGCGAAGGAACTGAAGGAACTGTCGACGGACGACCTGCAGAATCGCGCGAAGGAGCTGCGCGACACGCTGGTCCAGGATCGGCTCAAGCGTCGGACCGGCTCGCTGGACAGCCCCGCCGAGGGCGTGCAGCACCGCCGCGATCTGGCCCGCATCCTCACCGTCCTGGGGGAGAAGGCCCGGGCGGCCAAGGCGGGGTAGTTGTAGAAGTGCATCCGCGGGCATCCGGGCTCACCCGGGTGTCCGTGGCCATCCGGGCAGAGGGCCCGGGTGCATGACAGACAGTGAGAACCAACATGGCTGAAGCGACCGAAACGCCCGCTGCCGAGACCTCCACCCGGGGTCGTCCCAAGACCCGCGTGGGCATCGTCACCTCCAACAAGATGCAGAAGACGGTGGTCGTCACCGTCCAGCGTCGTGCTCCCCACCCGAAGTACGGGAAGATCATGAGCCTGCGCGAGAAGTACAAGGCGCACGTCGAGGATCACGACTACCCGAAGAAGGTCACCATCAACGAAGGTGACCGGGTGCGCATCGCCGAGACCAAGCCCGCTTCGAAGGACAAGCGTTGGCGCGTGGTCGAGGTGTTGGAGAAGAGCAAGAACGTCTAGGTAGGCCACACCGCGTCCGTGCGCCATGAAGCGCGTGGACGGGTTCGAGCAAGAGGAGACTTCACATGATTCAGATGCAGAGTGTGCTCGATGTGGCCGACAACTCGGGCGCCAAGAAGGTGTTTTGCATCAAGGTTCTCGGCGGCTCCAAGCGCAAGTACGCCTCCATCGGCGACGTGATCGTCGTGTCGATCCGCGAGGCCCTGCCCAACTCCAAGGTGAAGAAGGGTGACGTCGCGAAGGCCGTCATCGTCCGCACCCGTCGCGAGGTGGGTCGTGCGGATGGCAGCTACATCAAGTTCGACGGCAACTCGGCGGTCCTCATCAACAAGGACCTGGAGCCCATCGGGACGCGCATCTTTGGGCCGGTCGCCCGTGAGCTGCGTGCCCGCAAGTTCATGAAGATCATCTCGCTGGCGCCCGAGGTCCTCTAAGAGGACGCAGGCCTGACGGCGAACAGCCAGAGTGAGGAAGCCATGCAGAAGCTGAAAGTCGGTGACACGATCCAGGTCATCTCCGGGTCCGAGCGCTCGGAGAAGACGCCGGCGACGAAGCGCGGCAAGGTGCTGAAGGTTGACCGCGAGGCGGGCCGGGTGACGGTCGAAGGCCTGCGCCTGGTCAAGCGCCACATGCGCAAGACGCCGCAGAGCCCCGAGGGCGGCATCATCGAGAAGCCGGGCACCATCGCGCTCTCGAACGTCCAGGTGGTGTGCGCCAAGTGTGACAAGCCGACCCGCGTCGGCATCCGCAAGGAGGGGGAGTCCTCCAAGCGGTTCTGCAAGCAGTGTGACGCCCTGATTGACTAGGGGTCCAGGTTCGGGCATGTATGCGCGCCCCTTGCCCCACCCAGTGGTGGGGCAAGCGGGCGTGCACGTCCAGAGGGCTGAAATGGTTGAGCCCTCCGGGTGTTTCCACGTTCTAGACGCAGGACTGATCGGACGCGCTGGGTCCATGACGGCGCCCCGAAGCAGGGGAATGACAGATGGCTGACGAGAAGAAGGCCGAGCAGAAGGAAAAGAAGAGCAAGAAGCGCGGCAAGGAAGAAGCCAAGAAGGTTGGCTTCGCCGCGAACATCGAGGAGGGCCTGAAGGCCCGCTCGGCGCGCCTCAAGGACCGCTTCCGTGCTGAAGGCGTCCCCGCGCTCATGAAGGAACTGGGGCTCAAGAACCCCATGGAAGTGCCGCGGCTGGAGAAGATCGTCGTCAACATGGGTCTGGGCGAGGCGCTCGCCAACAACAAGATCCTGGAGTCGGCGGTGGACCAGCTGGCTGCCATCACCGGTCAGAAGCCGGTCGTGACGCGCGCGCGCAAGTCCATCGCGAACTTCAAGCTGCGCCAGGGCCAGGCCATCGGTGCCGCGGTCACGCTGCGCGGCGACCGCATGTTCGAGTTCATGGACCGCCTCATCACCGTCGCGCTGCCGCGCGTGCGTGACTTCAAGGGCGTGTCCCCGAAGGCTTTTGACGGGAAGGGCAACTACACGCTCGGCGTGCGCGAGCAGATCATCTTCCCTGAAATCAACTACGATCAGATCGAGAAGGTGAAGGGGCTCAACATCAGCTTCGTCACCACCGCCCCGAACGACGAGCAGGGACTGGCGCTGATGCGTCACTTCGGCATGCCGTTCCGTCAGTAGGACCGAGCCCAGGACTCCCATCGATCATGGCCAAGCTCTCCAAGATTGCCCAGGCGAAGCGCAAGCTGAAGTTCCCCGTGCGTCAGTACAACCGCTGCGGTCTGTGCGGTCGTCCTCGCGCCTTCCTGCGCAAGTTCAAGATGTGCCGCATCTGCCTGCGCCACCGCGCGCTGCGCGGTGAGATCACCGGCGTCACCAAGTCGTCCTGGTAGACGCTGGATCCGGGACGCTGTCCCTGCCTTGAAGAGGGCAGGGCGGCGGCTCCGCTGAAGTAGAAGGGAAGTGGCAGTCACCGCGAACCCCCGGGATGGGCCCGGCAGGCGTGGTGGTTGCGAACGCGGGTCACCCGGAAGGGGACGCCGCTTTGCTTGAAGGTGCTTCATGCCGGTCAATGATCCCGTCGGCGACATGCTGACCCGCCTGCGCAACGCCTCGCGTGCGCGGCACGACAAGGTCGTCATCCCCCACTCGAAGCTCAAGGTGGAGATCATCAAGGTCCTCAAGGACGAGGGCTACATCGGGGATTTCGCCATTCACGAGGTCGCGCCGCAGAACGAGATCACCGTTCAGCTGAAGTACGGCCCGGATCGCAGCCCCGCCATCACCGGCCTGCGCCGCGTGTCCAAGCCCGGCCTGCGCCGCTATGTCGCGGTTCGCGACATCCAGCCGGTGCTCGGCGGCATGGGCATCTCCATTCTCTCCACCTCGCGCGGCATCCTGGTGGACACCGAGGCCCGGAAGCAGAAGGTCGGCGGCGAGCTGCTCTGCACGGTCTACTAGCCAGGAGCCCGGGTGAAGCGCCCCGCGAGGAGCGCGCCCCGAGCGACGACAGCACGAGGCAATCATGAGTCGGATTGGAAAACTGGCGATCAAGCTTGGCGACAAGACGAAGGTGAACGTCGCCAACCAGCAGGTCAACTTCGATGGGCCCAAGGGCAAGCTGTCCGTCAAGCTCCCCGCCAAGGTGAAGGTGGAGGTGAAGGACGGCCAGGTGACGGTGCAGCGCGAGGATGACTCTCGCGAGGCCCGCAGCCTCCACGGCCTGACGCGCACCATCCTCGCGAACGCCGCGAAGGGTGTGTCCACGGGCTTCGAGAAGCGCCTGGACATCCGCGGCGTCGGTTTCCGCGCGGAAGTGAAGGGCAAGGCCATCCACTTCTCGCTCGGCTACTCCCACCCGGTGGTGTTCAACCTGCCGGAGGGCGTGACGGCGGAAGTCGACAAGACCTCCCGTACCGAGGACAGCCTTCCCACGGTGGGGCTCACGCTCCGCTCGGCGGACAAGGAAGTCCTGGGCGCCACGGCGGTCAACATCCGCTCGCTGCGTCCGCCGGAGCCCTACAAGGGCAAGGGCATCAAGTACGCCGAGGAGCGCATCCGTCGCAAGGAGGGCAAGACCGGTACGACCTAGTCGTCGCCGCGTCTTCGCCGAGCATTCAACCCCGCCGGGCCTTGATGCCTGGCGGACTCATCCGGCGGCGGAAGGCCGCATCGCCGCCGGACGGAAAAGGAAGCAGCCATGTCCAAGACTGTCGATCAGCGCCTCAAGAGGAAGAACCGCATCCGCAAGAAGCTCTCGGGAACCACCGAGCGCCCGCGGCTTACGGTGTACAAGAGCCTCAAGCACATCTACGCGCAGGTGGTGGACGACTCCACCGGCCGCACGCTGGCGTATGCGTCGTCCCTGTCCAAGGAGCTGAAGGGCAAGGACGAGGGCGACAAGAAGGCCGACGCGAAGCGCGTGGGCTCCCTCATCGCGGAGAAGTGCAAGGCCGCCAACGTCGATGCGGTGGTGTTCGACCGCAACGGCTTCCCCTACCATGGGCGCATCGCTGCCGTGGCTGACGCCGCGCGCGAGGCCGGCCTGAAGTTCTAGGTACCAGAAAGGAATTCCTCAAGTGGCAACTCCGATCAATCCGAACGATCTGGACCTGACCGACCGCGTGGTGAACATCAACCGCGTGGCCAAGGTGGTGAAGGGTGGCCGCCGTTTCTCGTTCGCCGCGCTCGTCGTGGTGGGCGATGGCAACGGGCACGTGGGCGTGGGCCTGGGCAAGGCCAACGAAGTCCCCGAGGCCATCCGCAAGGGCGGCGAGAACGCGAAGAAGAACCTGTTCCGCGTTCCGCGCATGGGTCACACCATTCCGCATGAGATCCTGGGGCACTTCGGTGCCGGCTGGGTGCTCCTGAAGCCGGCCAGCGAAGGTACGGGCGTCATCGCCGGTGGTGCGGTGCGCGCGGTCCTGGAGGCGGCGGGCATCCGCAACATCCTGACCAAGAGCCAGGGGTCGCGGAATCCGCACAACGTGCTGAAGGCCACGGTCGCGGGCCTGAAGCTCCTGCGCAGCGCGGAGCAGGTCGCTCGGCTGCGTGGCAAGGACGTCGAGACCCAGAAGCTCGCGGGCGAGGCGAGGGGCTAAGTCATGGCGCTCAAGGTTAAGCTGACGAAGAGCTTCTCGGGTTCTTCCGAGGACATGCTGGCCACCATCAAGGGCCTCGGTCTGAAGAAGTTCGGCGACGAGCGGCTGTTGAAGGACACCCCGGCGGTGCGCGGCATGGTGTTCAAGGTGAAGCACCTGGTCTCCCTGGAGACGGTCAGCCAGGAGGCCCCGGCGCCCAAGCGCCGCAAGCCCCGGAAGATTGTCGCCCGGGACCGCGCCCTGGAGCGCCTGGCCGCCAAGGCCCAGGCCTGAGGAACGAGGATCCAACATGAGCATCCTGACAAACCTGAAGCGTCCCCAGGGCTCCTGGCACCGCAAGAAGCGCGTTGGCCGTGGCCAGGGTAGCGGCCTGGGCAAGACGGCCGGTCGCGGTGGCAAGGGCCAGAAGGCCCGCTCTGGCAACATGCGGTTCGAGGGCTTCGAAGGCGGTCAGAGCCCGCTGCAGCGTCGCCTGCCGAAGTTCGGCTTCAATCCGCCCAACCGCACCACCTACGCGGTGGTGAACCTGGGCGACCTGGAGCACCTGTTCGACGCGGGTGCCACGGTGGACGAGGCCGCGCTGAAGGATGCGGGCCTGGTCAAGGGCCGTTATGACGGCGTGAAGGTTCTGGCCCACGGGGAGCTCGCCAAGAAGCTCACCGTGCGCGTGAACAAGGTGTCCGCGGCGGCTCGCGAGAACATCGAGAAGGCGGGCGGCTCGGTGGAAGAGCTTCCGCTGGTGGCGCACAAGCCGGAGTCGGCCTCCAAGGCCCACGCCGGCAAGGGCGTCAAGGCTCCTCGCCAGCCCCGGGCGTAGGCGTGAACGGCGCGCATCACGGCGATGTGGTGCGCGCCCCCAGCCTTGTGTAGGCTTCCGCGCCCCTTTCCGGAACCGGAGAGGGGCGTTTGTTGTTGCTGGCAGAACCTCTTGAAGAGGATGGCATTACCGTGGCCTTGAACGCCTTCGCCAACGTCTTCCGCATCGCGGAGCTGCGCAGCCGGCTTGCGTACACGCTCGTGCTGCTGTCCGTCTACCGTATCGGCATCTTCATCAACACGCCGGGCGTGGACCGCTCCGCGATGAACGCGTTCATGGACGCCCAGAAACAATCGGGCGGCCTGGTGTCGCTGTTCAATCTCTTCTCCGGCGGCGCGCTGGAGCAGATGTCCATTTTCGGTCTGGGCATCATGCCGTACGTGAGCGCCTCCATCATCATCCAGCTCCTGGCGGTGGTGGTGCCCAGCCTGGAGCGCCTGCAGAAGGAAGGCGCCGCGGGCCGCCAGAAGATCAACCAATACACGCGCTATGGCAGCATCGTGCTGTCGGTCGTGCAGGGCGTGGGCATCTCGCGGTGGCTGGCCTCGCTGGGCCGCTCGGACGCGGGGCAGGGCGGCTTCAACCAGGTCGTCGTGCCCAACGACAACGTCTGGTTCACCTTCATGACGGTGGTCAGCCTGACGGCGGGCACGGCCTTCATCATGTGGCTGGGTGAGCGCATCACCGAGCGCGGCATCGGCAACGGCATCTCGCTCATCATCTTCGCGGGCATCGTGGCGCGAGTGCTGCCCGGCGCGAAGACGCTCCTGGACCTGACGACGCAGGAAGTGGTGAACGTGGCGGCGGTGCTGGGCCTGCTGTTCTTCATGCTCCTCATCATCGGGGTGGTGGTCTACGTGGAGCGGGGCATGCGGCGTGTGCCCATCCAGTACGCCAAGCGCATGGCGGGCCGGCGCATGTTCGCGGGCCAGGCGACCTACTTCCCCATGAAGGTGAACGCCTCGGGCGTGATTCCCCCCATCTTCGCCGGCGCGGTGCTGTCGTTCCCCGCGACGCTGGGCGCGTGGTTCCCGTTCCTGCAGGGCTTCCAGCGCAGCATCGAGGGCAACCTCTGGGTCTACAACGGGCTCTTCGTGCTGCTGGTGGTGTTCTTCTCCTACTTCTACACGGCGTTGACCTTCCGGCCGGATGACGTGGCGGACAACATCAAGAAGCAGGGCGGCTACATCCCGGGCATTCGTCCGGGCCGCCAGACGGCGGAGTTCATCGAGCGCGTGCTCAACCGCCTCACGTTCGGTGGCGCCATCTACCTGGCCATCATCTGCGTGATTCCGTCGGTCATCAGCAGCGTGCTGGGTGTGCGCTTCACCTTCGGTGGCACGGCGCTGCTCATCGTGGTGGGTGTGGCGCTGGACACGGTGCAGCAGATCGAGGGTCACCTCATCAGCCGCAACTACGAAGGCTTCGCGGGTCCGCGCGGTCCGCGCATCCGCGGTCGGGTTCGTGTGGCGGCCTGACGTGGATCGGTAGTGTTCCGGGCGCCTCTCCCCAATGGTGGGGAGGGGCGCCTCGTCGTTCAAGGGTGGACGCAGGTGCAAAGGAGCGACATGAACCTCATCCTCTTGGGGCCGCCGAACGCCGGGAAGGGAACCCAGGCGAAGAAGCTCTACGCGGACTTCCAGATCCCGCAGATCTCCACCGGGGACATTCTGCGCAAGGCCGTGAAGGATGGCACGCCGCTGGGCAAGGTGGCGGGTCCCTTGATGGCCGCGGGACAGTATGTTCCCGACGACGTCGTCATCGGCATCGTGGAGGAGCGGCTGAAGGAGCCGGACGTGGCCAAGGGCTTCGTCCTGGACGGCTTCCCGCGCACCCCGGGCCAGGCGGACGCGCTGGACCAGATGCTCACCCGGTTGGGCCGCCAACTGGATGCGGTGGTCTCGCTGGAGGTGCCGCACTCGACGCTCGTGGAGCGTGGGTCGGGCCGCCGCGTGTGCCCCAATGACGGGTCCGTGTACCACGTCACCCAGAGCCCCCCGAAGCGCGCGGGTCTCTGCGACAAGTGCGGTGCCGAGCTCGTCCAGCGCGACGACGACAAGCCCGACGTCATCGAGCGGCGCCTGCAGAAGTACGACGCGGAGACGTCACCGCTGAAGGACTTCTACGGGAAGAAGGGGCTGCTCAAGAGCGTGGATGGCGTGGGTTCTCCCGAGGGCATCTACGAGGAGATCAAGAAGGCCGCTGGCCGTCCTGCCTGAGTCCGCGGCAGGCCGCGGGACAGGGGCGGTGCGGACTGCCGCCCCTCCGGTCGCGAGTTCCCGAAGCAGCAGACCGGCAGGGGGCGCATGAATCCGCTGGAGATCAAGAGCCCGGATGAGATCGCCCTGATGCGGGAAGCGGGGCGGATCGTCTGTGAGATACTGGACGCATTGGAGAAGGCCGTGGCGCCTGGGGTGTCCACCTGGGAGCTCGACGCGCTGGCGGAGAAGCTGATCGCTCAGAAGGGGGCCCGGCCGGCGTTCAAGGGCTACCACGGCTTCCCGGCCGTCCTCTGTGCTTCGGTGAACCACGAGGTCGTCCACGGCCTCCCCGACCGGAAGCGCCGGTTGGTGGACGGCGACCTGCTGAAGCTGGACTTCGGGGTGGCTTACCGGGGCTATTTCGGGGACTCGGCGCGGACAGTGACGGTGGGGAAGGTGGCTCCCGAAGCCCAGGCCCTGGTGGATGCCACCCGGCAGTCCCTGGAGAAGGCCATCCGGGTGATGCGGCCGGGCAACCGGATTGGCGACATTGGTCATGCCGTGCAGAGCCACGTGGAGGCCCGGGGCTTCTCCGTGGTCCGGGATTTCGTGGGACACGGCATCGGACGGAAGCTGCATGAACCCCCTCAGGTGCCCAACTACGGACAGGCAGGGGCGGGGATGAAGCTGCGGCCGGGCATGGTCCTGGCGGTGGAACCGATGGTGAACCTGGGGACGGCGGACGTGGAGGTGCTGGAGGACGAGTGGACGGCCGTCACCGTGGACGGCAAGTTGTCCGCGCACTTCGAGCACACCATCCTGATCTCCGAGCGGGGACCGGAAGTCTTGACTCGGTGCTCCTGAGGGCCCAAGACCCGGGGTGAAATAGGGTGATGTCAGAGGGTGTTGATAGAGGTCCAGATTTCAGATCGCGCGGCGCTTGCTACTTACGGACCAAAGTGTTATCCCGCCGCGCTTCCAGAAGGTTCGTGGTCCGGGAAGAAGGTTGACGCTTGCCGAAGGATGATTCCATCGAAGTCGAGGGGACCGTTATGGAGCCCCTACCGAACGCGATGTTCCGCGTGGTGCTGGACAACGGCCACAAGGTCCTCGCGCACATCTCGGGCAAGATGCGGATGCACTTCATCCGTATCCTCCCGGGCGACAAGGTGAAGGTCGAGTTGTCGCCGTATGACCTGACCCGTGGACGGATCACGTACCGGGCCAAGTAATTCGGGCCGGCCGCCTGTGCGGTCCGGCTGTTGTGCTTTTCTCCGCTGAAGGAAGGAAGTTCGCTCCATGAAGGTTCGGGCGTCCGTCAAGAAGATCTGCGACAAGTGCAAGGTTGTCCGCCGTAAGGGTATCGTGCGCGTCATTTGCGCTTCCAACCCCCGGCACAAGCAGCGCCAGGGCTGAGAGTCCCCAGGGACTCTCTAAGCCTCAGACCAACTCCACAACGAAGGAAGACCGAAGATGGCTCGTATCGCCGGCATCGATCTGCCGCCCAACAAGCGTGCGGTGATCTCGCTCCAGTACATCTACGGGATCGGTAACAAGACCGCGCACGACATCATCGAGGCGGCGGGCATCGATCTCACCACCCGGACCAAGGACCTCACCGAGGACCAGGCTCGAAAGATCCGCGAGATCATCGAGGCCAACTACAAGGTCGAGGGTGACCTCCGGCGCGAAGTGACCATGAACATCAAGCGGTTGATGGACCTGGGTTGCTACCGGGGCCTGCGTCACCGCAAGGGTCTTCCGGTCCGCGGTCAGCGCACCCACACCAACGCGCGTACCCGCAAGGGTCCCAAGCGCGGCATCGTTCGCGCGAAGCCGGCCGCTCCGGCCCGCTAAACCCTCTGGCGCCCGCCGCCTCATCGCTGAGGCGCGGGCGTTGATCACCTACTCCCAGGAGCAGCGATTCACATGGCTGACGAGATCAATACCGCCGCGGCGCCGGCCGGTGCCGAGGGTGGCGAGACCCCTGCGGCGAAGAAGAACAAGCGCAAGGGCAAGAAGAACATCCTCAACGGCGTGGTCCACATCCAGTCCACGTTCAACAACACCATCATCACGATCACGGACGTGTCCGGGAACGTGATCTCCTGGTCGTCGGCCGGGGCGCGCGGCTTCAAGGGCAGCCGCAAGTCCACGCCGTTCGCGGCGCAGGTGGCCGCTGGCGACGCCGCGGCGAAGGCGATGGAGCACGGCCTGAAGACCGTGACGGTGTTCGTGAAGGGCCCGGGCGCGGGCCGTGAGTCGGCTCTGCGCGCGCTGGCCGCCGCCGGTCTGAAGATCAGCCTCATCCGCGACGTGACGCCCATCCCGCACAACGGCTGCCGTCAGCCCAAGCGCCGCCGCGTCTAATCACCGCTTCGGGCCGGGGCCTCGCGTCTTCGCGGGCCCGGCTCCAGACCATCTGCAAGGAGAGTTTCCGTGGCTCGTTATACCGCGAGCGCCTGCCGTATCTGCCGGCGCGAGAACCTGAAGATGTACCTCAAGGGCGACCGTTGCTATACGGACAAGTGCGCCATCGAGCGCCGCCCCTATCCCCCCGGTCAGCACGGCCAGGGCCGCGTGAAGTTCTCCGGCTACGGCGTGCAGCTGCGCGAGAAGCAGAAGGTCAAGCGCATGTACGGCCTGCTCGAGAACCAGTTCCGCGGGTACTACCACCGCGCGTCCGCGGCTAAGGGCAAGACGGGTGAGAACCTGCTGCAGCAGCTGGAGCTCCGCCTGGACAACGTGGTGTTCCGCATGGGTTTCGCGGACACGCGCAACGAGGCGCGCCAGCTGGTGCGTCACGGTCACTTCCAGGTCAACGGTCGCCGGGTGAACATCCCGTCGTTCTCCGTGAAGCCGGGCAGCGCCGTGGAAGTGGTGGAGAAGAGCCGCAAGGTGCTGCGCATCTCCGAGGCGCTGGAGACCGTGGATCGCCGTGGCGTTCCGCAGTGGATCGACCTGGACAAGAAGGCGTTCAAGGGCACGGTGAAGACAGTCCCGAACCGCGAGGACCTGACCATGCCGATCCAGGAGCAGCTGATCGTCGAGTTGTACTCGAAGTAGTCCTGGGTGCCGGGCCCGCTTCGCGCGGGCTCCTCCCGCAGTGGACGCCCTGGCCGACGAGGCCGGGGCGTCGTTGCTTTGTCGTCTGGAGGGCGCGTCCTGCGCGCACCGGGCGGCGGTGTTACGCAGTTCCCCGCGTGCCCGTCCTCCCGCCACTTTGGCGGGGATGTGGGTGATGGCGCACGCTCCGAGGAGCAGTCCCCATGGCCGACACGTTTGTTGCGAAGAACTGGCGCGACCTCATCAAGCCGCGCCGCATGGAAGTGGACCAGGACTCGCTGAGCCCCACGTACGGCAAGTTCGTGGCGGAGCCGCTGGAGCGCGGCTTCGGGACGACGCTGGGCAACTCGCTGCGGCGGGTGCTGCTGTCGTCGCTGCAGGGCGCGGCCATCACCTCCGTGAAGATTGAAGGCGTGGACCACGAGTTCACGACCATCCCCGAGGTGGCCGAGGACGTCACGGACGTCGTGTTGAACCTGAAGGAGGTCCTCCTCCGGATGCACACGAACGAGACGAAGACGCTTCGCATCGAGGTGGAAGGGCCCAAGGAAGTGAAGGCGGGCGACCTCATCGCGGACCAGGACGTGGAGATCCTCAACCCGGGTCACCACATCTGCACCGTGTCCGAGGGTGGCAAGGTGCGCATGGAGCTGACGTGCCGCCGCGGCCGGGGCTACGTGCCGGCGTCCACCAACAAGGTGGCGGGCGCGCCCATCGGGACCATCCCCATCGACTCGCTGTTCTCGCCCATCCGCAAGGTGAACTACCAGGTCACCAACGCGCGCGTCGGCCAGGTCACGGACTTCGACAAGCTGTCGCTCGAGGTCTGGACGGACGGCTCCGTGGTGCCGCAGGACGCGGTGGCGTACGCGGCGAAGATCATCAAGGAGCAGCTCACGGTGTTCGTGAACTTCGACGAGACCGAGGAGCCGGTCGTCGCCGAGGCGCCGAAGGAAGAGGCGAAGCTCAACGAGAACCTGTTCCGTTCGGTGGACGAGCTGGAGCTGTCGGTGCGTTCGGCCAACTGCCTGCAGCAGGCGAACATCAAGTCCATCGGTGACCTGGTTCAGCGCACCGAAGCGGAGATGCTCAAGACGAAGAACTTCGGCCGCAAGTCCTTGAAGGAGATCAAGGAGATCCTCGCGGAGATGGGGCTCTCGCTGGGCATGAAGCTGGAGAACTGGCCGCCGAAGAACGCGCCGGCTCCCGCCGCTCCGAAGGCCTAGCCTTCCCGTTGTCCCCGCAGCACCTGCCTCGCATCCCACCGACACGGCTTCACGGTGGCGCGAGGCAGGGGGCCCTGGTACACAGGGCCCGATTCAACGGCGGCCCCTGGTGTCGGGGCCGTCCTTCCCACCCGGTACCTGATACGGCCGGAGTGGTGGGGTTCTCATCAGAGGCCCCGGAGCACGCGCATGCGCCACAAGGTCGGACAAAGGAAGCTGCACCGCACCACGAGCCACCGGCTCGCGATGCTCAACAACATGGTCACGTCGCTCCTGGAGCACGGGGCCATCCGCACCACCGTTCCCAAGGCGAAGGAAGTCCGTCCGCTGGCGGAGCGCATCATCACGCTGGCCAAGCGCGGTGGGCTGTCCAACGTGCGCCTTGCTGCTCGCACCGTGAAGGACCGCACGGTCCTCCAGAAGGTGTTCAGCGAGTACAAGGAGCGTTACGCCGCCCGTCCGGGTGGCTACACCCGCATCGTGCGCCTGGGCTTCCGTCGGGGCGACGCCGCGGAGATGGCCCTCATCGAGCTGGTGGATCGGCCCGCGAAGGCTCCGGCCGCCGCTGAGACCGAGGCTCCCGCCGAGGCGAAGTCCGAGGGTTGAGCCGTTCCCCTGAGCGGGCCTCTCCTGTGGGGGAGGCCCGGTCGGGCTGAAGCAGCACCCAGGGCGCCTTCCCGCAGGGGATGGCGCCCTTCGTGTTTCCTGGGGCCGCAGGAGGCCCCTAGGTGGAAGCCGGGGCTACTTCTTCGGCGCGAGCAGCCGCTGCCACTCCTCCTGGAGGGAGGGCGTGAGGTCGGCGTTGTCGCTTGGGCTTCGCATCTTCAGCGACTGGAAGCGCAGGTCCGCCGGCGCGGTGACGCCGTCCGCGCCCAGCAGCTGCTTGGGGGTGATGGTGACGAAGTTCCCCGGCTGCACCTCCGCCACCGCCGCCCGGTACTGCTCGTTCACGATGATGGTGACGTCGCGCCAGACGTCCTTGCTCTCGTTCCAGATGGTCACGGAGGGCCGGTCCAGCTTGTCGCTGAGCACCAGGCGCGCGTCCATGTCACCTGTCTCCAGCGAGCGTCCGGGACATGCGATGGCGAAACTGGCGACGGACAGCACCACCCAGCCCGCGACGATGCCGGCCTTGTACTTGAAGAAGCGGTTGCTCGCGCGGAAGTCCGCCAGCT
Organism: Corallococcus silvisoli; assembly: GCF_009909145.1. Lineage (NCBI taxonomy): Bacteria > Pseudomonadati > Myxococcota > Myxococcia > Myxococcales > Myxococcaceae > Corallococcus > Corallococcus silvisoli. The sequence continues at coordinate 230,509 of NZ_JAAAPJ010000017.1, read as the reverse complement.
GCTCCTTGAGGATGGAGAAGGTGTTGAGCAGGACGTTGGAGGTCTCCGCCGCGACGCGCTTGCCCAGCGGGCCCTCCACCTTCGGCTTCTCCAAGGGGGCCGTGCGCGCGGCGCTCACGGCGCGCATGCCAGAACTCGTGGCCGCGCGGGGCTGGGGGCCGGGATTGGACGGCGCCCTGGGCTGCGAGGTGCTCGGGGGGGCGGGTTTGCGTGCGTCGCTCATCGGAAGCGGAGTGTAGAAGGCGCGGTGCTCCGGTGGCTACTGGCCCTTGAGGACCTGCAGCGCCTTGCTGGCCACCGCGTTGTCGGGCTGGGTCTCCAGCACCTTGCCCAGCCAGCGCTCCGCCTCGTTCGCGGCCTTCTGGCGCTCCTCGGGGCGGCGGGCCTTCTGGGCCTCGTCGGTGTAGAGCAGACCCAGGCGGAGGGCGAACTCGGTGTTCTCCGGGTCCTTCTCCGCCACGATCTTCAGCTCCCGCTGCGCGGCCGCGAAGTCACCTTCCAACTGGTAAACGAGCGACAGCTTGCCCCGGGCGGGCGCCGAGTCCGGCTGCAGCGTCACCGCCACCCGGAAGGCGTCCTTCGCGGTGGCCAGCTCGCGGGCGTCGAGGCGCAGGTCACCCAGGCGGAACCAGGCGAGATCCAACAGCGGGTTGAGCGCCACGGCCTTCTCGAAGGCGGCGCGCGCCGCGTCCGTGCGCTGGCGCGATATGTACAGCTCGCCCAGGTAGAGCTGGTTCTTGCCGTCCCGGGGGGCGCGTTCGATGGCCTGCTTGAACTCGTCCACGGCGCGGCCGGCGTCGTCCAGGCGCTGGTAGGCCAGCCCCAGCAGGGCGTGCACCACCGCCAGGTCCGGGTAGTCGTGGAGGATCTCCTCGAAGGCGATGAGCGCATGCTGGGGCGCGTCCAGCTCGTGCAGGTAGCGCATGCCCTCCTCGAGCTTCGCGCTCGCCACCTTGGGGAAGTCCTGGAAGGGGTCCGCCAGCTGGTTCATCAGCGCGCGCGCGGTAGCGACCTCCCCCTGGGTGGGGTTGCCGCGCACGACGGTGCCCAGGGCCTCCACGGCGCCCGGTGCATCTCCGGTGCGGGCCAGGGCCTTGGCGAGCGGCAGCTTCCAGCCCGCGCGCTCCGGGGCCAGCTCCGCGGCCTTGCGCAGCGGGCCCAGCGCGGCGGCGTACTGCTCCGACTCCAGGCGCGCGACGCCCAGCCGGTAGTGGAACTCAGCGGTGGTGGGGGACATGACGATGGCGCGCTCGAAGGCCGCCACCGTGGGGGCGCCCGCGTCCCGTGCCCTCGAGAAGAGCGTCAGGCCCAGCATGTACTGGTCCACCGCCCGCTCGTTCTTGGCGATGGCCTGGCGCAGCTCCTCCGTCCAGGCGTCCGCGTGGCCCGCCTTCACCTGGGCCTCCGTGAGGGCCCGGGCCACGTCCACGTCGTCCGGCGTCCGCGCGTGCAGCTGCCTCAGGAGCGTCACCGCCTCCTCCGGCTGGTTCCCATCCAGGTAGGCGCGGGCCTGGGCCTGGGGCGACAGCGCGGGGGCCGAGGCGTTGCCGTGGCCGCAGCCAGTGGCGAGCAGTCCCAGTCCGAGCCCCAGGAGGACGGCGGAGGCGCGGCGGAGCTTGGAGAGGCGCTTCAGGGGCGGCGTCAGCAGGGGCACGGGGAGCTCAGGAGGCCTTGGAGGAGATGGAGGCGTCGTGCCGCGCGGCGCCCTCGCGGTGGGGCGCGGCGACGGCCAGGTCCGGGTCGCCGCCCTTGCCGCCCAGGGAGAGGCTGTCGGCGAGGATCTGCGCGCGGACGGCGCGAGCCAGGCCCTCCCGGTCATTGTCCGCGAAGCCGGTGGTGTCGATGGGGCGGCCAATCTTCACGCGCACCGGGCCCGGCCTGATGTTCCACGAGTTCTTGGGCATGACGGTGGAGGTGCCCTCGATGGTGACGGGGCAGATGGGGACCCGCGCCTTGAGCGCGAGCGCGAAGGGGCCCTTCTTGAAGGGCAGCACGCTGCCGTCCTCGGAGCGCGTGCCCTCCGGGTACAGGAAGATGCTGGTGCCCGAGCGGATCTTCCGGGCGGCTTTCTCCAGCGAGGCGATGGCGGAGGAGCGGTCCCCTCGGTCGATGAAGATGTGGCCCGCCAGCCAGAGATACCAGCCGATGAGGGGCACGAAGCGCAGCTGGCTCTTGGCGACGAAGCGGAAGTCCACCGCCACGGCCACGAAGTGCGCCGGGATGTCCAGCGTGGACTGGTGGTTGCCCACGTAGATGGTGGGCCGCTTCGGATCCACGTTCTCCCCGCCGATGACCTCCAGCTGCGCGCCACCGGCCCACAACAGGACGGGCGACCAGAGCGTCCGGACGACCCACACGGAGCGCGAGGAGTTGAGCGTCACCAGCATGGCGAGGATGGCGAGGGGGAAACAGACCGCCGACCACACCGTGACCACGACAATGCACCACAGCTTGCGCAGCATGCGTCGCCTTTCCTCCTACCGGGGGGCTCGAGCGCCGGACAGGCCCCGGGGGTGCCTCCCACCGGTCGGGCAGCAGCCAGGCAGCGCGGCGACGGCGGCGGCGCGGGCTCCTGGACGTGCGGACCGGGGCGGGGGCATGCACTTTATCTACCATGGCTCCCCTCGCCATTGTTTCTGGTGAATGCCGCTCGCTGGGGTTACAAGCAAGGGTGGCGTGGCCAGGAAAAAGTTCATCGCCATCGCGGGCAACATCGGGGCCGGAAAGACGGAGCTCACGTCCTTCCTGTGCCGGAAGTACGGCCTCACGCCGTCCTTCGAGCCCAATGACCAGAACCCCTATCTCGCGGATTTCTACAAGGACATGAAGACGTGGGCGTTCCGCTCGCAGCTCTTCTTCCTGACGCACAAGTTCCGCCTGCAGCGGGAACTGGAGCGCACGCCGGGCACGGTGCTCCAGGATCGCACGCTCTACGAGGACGCGGAGATCTTCGCCAAGAACCTCCACCGGCAGCGGCTCATCGACAAGCGCGACTGGGGGACCTACTGGGAGCTGTATCAGACCCTGTCCCAGTCGCTCACGCCGCCGGACCTGATGATCTACCTGCGGTGTCCGGTGGCCACGCTCAAGGAGCGCATCCGCCTGCGGGGCCGGTCCATGGAGAAGGACATCCCGACCGCGTACCTCAAGCGCCTCAACGCCCTCTACGAGGAGTGGTTCGAGGGCTACTCGCTGTCGCCGGTGCTGGTGCTGGGGACGGACAAGCTGGACTACCTCACCAACCTGGTGGACCGCGTGGACCTGTTCCGGCAGATCGAGAAGCACCTGTGAAGGAGGTCTACGTCCTGGCCACCGAGCCGCCGGAGCCGCCATCGCTGGAGACCCTGCGGGCGGCGTTCGCGACGGACGAGGTGGAGTTCGTGCCGCACGAGGGCGCCTGGGGCTTCACCGTGCGCGCGGATGGTTCGGAAGTGAAGGTGGTGCTCAAGCCCCTGAGCGACGGCCGTCCGCGCGTGAACCCGGAGCTGTTCAGCGGCAGCCCGGAGGCCTTCGCGCGCGTGGAGAAGGCCCAGGCCTGCTACGCCTTCCTGCTGGAGCCGGGGGGCACGCAGCCCACGCTGCCCGTCTTCGAGGCGCTGTGGACCGTGCGCACGCTGATGGAGCAGACGCAGGGCGTGCTCGTGGACGTGACGGCGTTCAAGCTGCACGAACCCGAGGACGTGGTCGAAATCACCGAGCTGGACTTCGACATCCGCGACCACGTGCACCTGCACGCGATTGAACTGGCCGAGGGTGAGACTCCACTGTGGGTGCACTCGCACGGCATGGAGAAGTTCGGCGCACGCGACGTGGAGATCTTCCACCTGGGCGAGGGCGACCTGCTGGCCGCGGAGAGCTTCCTTCACGAGCTGTGCACGGACCTGGCGTTCGCGCAGGGGCCGGCGCTGCGCGCGGAGGTGTCCACCAGCGAGGGTCAGAGCTTCACGCTGGTGCCGTCCGAGGAGGCTCGCGCCAACCTGCTGGGCGTGCCGCTGGACGCCTTCGAGGGCCACGAGGGGCTGTTCCTCACCGTGGTGTCGCCGCTGGGTCGGCACAACACGGCGGAGTTGCTGGCGACGTACCGGGAGCGGTTCGCCAAGGAGCCCGCGGAGCAGACCCAGGCCATGCACGAGGAGGCGCAGGCGCTGCTGCCGGCGTTCCTGGCGCGCTTCCAGCGCAAGGGGTTGATGGAGCCCCTGACGTTCCTGGTGCGCGCCCCCTTCGAGACGCACCCGGAGGGCGAGGTGGTGGTGGAGAACCTGTGGCTGGAGGCGGTGGCCCGGGATGAGGGATCCGTGGTGGGCCGCCTGGTCGATGGCGCGGTGCACACCACGGAGTGGCGCAAGGGCGCCCACGTGGAGGTCGAGGAGAAGCAGATCAACGCCCTGGCCATCGCCCGGGAAGGCCGCGCGCTCAACGAAGGCGAGCTGCGGGCCCTGCTGACCGCCGAACGCCCCATGTAGCCGCCCGCGTCTTGCGGGCGCCCCGAGGGGCGCTGCTAGGCTTGCGGTCCGCATGCCGGCACTCCTGCTGCTCACGGGCCCGTCCGCGGGGCGCCGGTACGACGTCGTCTCTCAGCTGACCCTCGGGCGCAGCCCCTCGTGTGACATCCCGCTGGAAGACGACCAGGTGTCGCGCCGGCACGCGCAGGTGTTCCTGGACACGCTCGCGGGGCAGGTGCGGCTGCGCGACCTGGGCTCCACCAACGGCACGCTGCTCAACGGCCAGCGGCTGGCGCTCCAGGAAGAGGCGGTGCTGCGGCCGGGCGACCGGATGCGCGTGGGCGGCACCATCGCGGTGTTCGAGCCGCCGCCGGTGTCCATCGTCGACGAGCCCTCCGGCGCGTCCGCCCAGGAGCCACCGGGACACGTCCCCATCGAAGAGGTGCTGCCGCACGTGGGCGCGGCCGCGGCGATGTACTCGGCGGGGACGGCGTTGCTGGGGGCCACCAGCGAGGCGATGGTGCTTCGGCGCCTGGCGGAGGAGACCGCGCACGCGCTCAACGCGGATCGCTCCGCGGCGCTGTTGAGCGGACCGGAGGGGCTGCGCACGGCGGCGGTGTCCGGGGCCGCGTCCGTGGAGGTGCCTCGCGCGCTGTTGCAGGTCGCGCTGGAGCGCAAGGAGCTGGGACGCACGGACACGGCGATGTGCTCGCCGCTGGTGGCGTCGGGTGGCATGCCCTTCGGCGTGCTGTACGTGGAGCGCGAGGAGTCGCCGTTCACCGAGGGCGAGGGCCAGCTGCTCGCGTCGCTGGGGCGCCTGGGAGGCGAGGCCTATACGGCGGTGCGCTCGCGTGGCGAGGCGGAGGCCGCGGAGCTCCCGTGGGTGGCGCCGCTGGGCACCTCCCGCGGGTTTCGCGGCGTGCTGGACGAGGCGCGGCGGGCGGCGGGCAGTGCCGCGCCGGTGGTCCTCCATGGCGAGCCGGGGACGGGCAAGGCGCTGCTGTCGCACCATCTCCATGGCCGTTCACCGCGCGCGCTGGGGCCCTGGGTGGTGGTGGAGTGCCGCCAGCCCCTGGAGGCGGTGGAGGTGGCGCTCTTCGGCCGCGCCGGGGCGCCCGGACAGCCTCCGGTGACGTCCGCGGTGCTGCGCGCGGATGCGGGCACGCTGCTCTTGCGCCACGTCGATGCACTCCCGAAGCCCGCGGCGGAGCGGCTGGCGCGGATGCTCGCTCGGCGTGCGGCGCCGGCCCGGCAGGGAGGCGAGGAGCCCGTGGATGTGCGGATCGTCGCGACCAGCGCCGCGCCGGTGTCCCGGCTGATGGCCCGAGGGGAGTTCGACGCCGCGCTCGCGCGGGGGCTCGCGGGCTTCGAGATGGAGGTTCCTCCGTTGCGCGAGCGCCGAGGCGATGTGCCGGTGTTGCTGGAGCACTTCGCGTTGCGTGGCGCCCGGCAATGCGGGCGGGAGGCGCCGGTGCTGGGACCGGAGGCCCGGCGCCTGCTGGCGGAGTACCCGTGGCCGCAGAACGTGCGCGAGCTGGAGCTGGTCGCGGAGCGGCTGGGGCGCGTCTACGCGGCGGGGCACGTGGGCATCCCGCAGCTTCCGCCGGAGGTCCGCGAGGGCGCGGTGGGGCGGGCGCCGCGCACGCTGCAGGAGCAGGTGGCCCGGCTGGAGCGCGACGCCATCGCGGAGGCGCTGCGCGAGTCCGGCTGGAAGAAGGTCCGCGCGGCGGAGCTCCTGGGCATCAGCCGGCCCACGCTCGACCGGAAGATGGAGGAGTACGGGCTGACGCTGGAGCGGGGGGGCCGAGGTTAGGCCTTGGTGATGGCCGCGTCCTTGCGGCGGCTGAGCAGCACGCCCGCGAGGATGAGCGCCGTTCCGAGCGCCTGGAGCAGGGTGGGGCGCTCGCCCCGGACGGCCCAGGCGGTGAGGGCCGCGACCACGGGGATGCCGGTGCCGTAGAGCGTCGTGCGGTTGGTGCCCACCTGCTGCACGCTGCGGAACCAGACGAAGTACGCGAGCACCAGCGGCACCAGCGCCGAATACACGAGCGCCAGCCAGCCCGCGGCGCTCACTCGGGATGCGTCCATCGCGATGACCTGGGAGGCCCCCGCCAGCACCACGCCCGGCGCTCCCGTGAGCATGGTGATGGCGGTGATGCGCAGCGGGGAGACCTCCGCGCCCACCGCTCGCGTCCCCACCGTGTAGATGGACCAGCACAGCGAGCTTCCGACGATCAGCGCGTTGCCCGTCCACGTCGCCGCGCCCAGGTCCGGGCCCCGCGCTCCCACCACCAGCAGCGTCCCCACCACCGCGAGCGAGAGCCCGATCACGACCGGGCGCCGCAGCCGTTCGATGCCCAGCGCCGCGCCCAGGGCCGCCGTCACCACCGGGCTCACCGCGGTGAGCATGCCGCTGTTGGCCGCGGTCGTCCGCGCGAGGCCTTCGATGAAGCACAGCTGGTACAGCGTGTTGCCCACGAACCCCAGCGCGGTGAGTCGCAGGAACACTTTCCACGGCAGCGGCTTGTGACCCTCCACCGCCCAGAGCACTCCGCCCATCGCGAGCGCCGCGAGCGCGAAGCGCAACGCCATGAAGGCCCGGGGCGGCATGCCGTCCAGTGCGTCCTTCACGAGGGTGTAGTTGGTCCCCCAGATGACGACCACGGCGATCATCGCCAGGTCGGAGGCGGACAGGAGACGGGCAGGCGCTGCGACCGCGGGCGACGAGGTGCTCACGGCCGCGGGGCATAGGGCGGCGCGACTCCGGATGCAACCGGCGGGGCTGCAACGAAGGGAGAGGAGCCGGGCGGGCGCGGAGCTCCTGCCCCTGGCTCGGGCGGAGACCCTGGCGACGTTTCCCCACGCCCGCGCTTGTCCGGGCGCCCCGCCCATGGCGTAAATGCCTGCCCATGGACTTCCGCTATTCGGACGAGGTGCGGCGCGCGAAGGACTCCGGGCAGCCGCTGGTGGCGCTGGAGACGAGCGTCGTCGCGCAAGGCCTGCCGTACCCCAACAACCTGGCCGCGGCTCGCGCCTGCGAGGAGGCGGTGCGCCGCGCGGGCGCCGTGCCCGCGCCCATCGCCGTCGTGGATGGCGAGGTGTGGATCGGCCTGGAGGACGCGACGCTGCGCCGGCTGGCCGAGGGCAAGGAGAAGCTGCTCAAGCTGGGCTCGCGCGACCTGGCCGTGGCGGTGGCCACGCGCGCCAGCGGCGGCACCACCGTGAGCGCCACCTGCGAGCTGGCCGCGGCGGCGGGCATCCGCGTCTTCTCCACGGGCGGCATCGGCGGCGTGCACCGCGGGGCCTCCGAGCACTGGGACATCTCCCAGGACATCGCCGCGCTGTCGCGCTACCCCGTCGCCGTGGTCTGCGCCGGCGCCAAGTCCGTGTTGGATCTGCCCAAGACGATGGAGCTGCTGGAGACGGCGGGTGTGCCCGTCATCGGCGTGGGCACCCACGAGCTCCCGTCCTTCTACAGCCGCGAGTCCGGCCTCTCGCTGGAGCACCGCGCGGATGACGCGGAGGCCGCCGCGCGCATCGCGCACGCTCGCTTCGAGACGCTGGGCCAGGGCGGAGTGCTCTACACCGTGCCGCCGCCGGTGGAGGCCGCGCTGCCGCGCAATGACGTGGAGCTGCACATCGCCTCGGCGCTCGCGGACGCGGAGCGGCAGGGCGTGCGTGGCAAGGCCGTGACGCCGTTCCTGCTGGGGGAGATGGCGAAGCGCACGGGCGGCAAGAGCCTCCAGACGAACCTGGCGCTGCTGGAGAACAACGCGCGCTTCGCGGGGGCGCTGGCCGCGGCCTACGCCCGGCTCGCGAAGCGCTGAGGTCCGAGCCCTGCTCAGGATGCGCGGTGCTGGAACCAGGTCATCAGGTCCTCCAGCGCCGCGCGGTCCACGTCGTCGAAGGTGTTCTTGTGCTCGGAGTCGATGTCGAGCACGGCGAGCAGCTCGCGGTCGCGGCCGTACACCGGCACGACGATCTCCGACGCGGAGCGGCCGTCGCAGGTGATGTGGCCCGGGAAGGCGTGCACGTCCGGCACCACCACCGTCTCACCCTTGGCGGCGGACGTGCCGCACACGCCCTTGCCGAAGGTGATCTCCAGGCACCCGAGCGTCCCCTGGTAGGGGCCCACGCGCAGCAGCTTTCCGGGCGTCACCACCCGGTAGAAGCCGGTCCACAGGTGGCCGAAGGCGTTGTGCAAGAGGCAGCTCATCGTCGCCATCGCGCAGATGTCGTCGTCCACGCCTTCGAGGATGGCGAGGGCGTGCGTTTTCAACTCGGCGTACGCGTCGGTCTTGGGCTGACCGCGCAGATCCAGGGTGACTTCCGCCATGATGGGGACCTCGGTGGGGATTTCCCGCCCCTTCTAACAACCCTGGTGCCGGATGGCACAGGAGGCTGTGTGGAACCGCTCGTCCTGGATTCGCGAACCCGCCTGCTCGTGCTCACCGGCGCCGGAGTCTCCGCTGAAAGCGGTGTCCCCACCTTCCGGGGCATGAACGGCCTGTGGGAGAACCACCCCGTGGAGGCGGTGGCGTCTCCCCAGGGCTTCGAGGCGAACCCCGCGCTCGTGTGGCGCTTCTATTCACAGCGCCGCTCGGGCGCGGCGGACGTGAAGCCCAACCCGGGTCACGACGCGCTGGTGCGCTGGGAAGCGCACCTGGGAGACCGCTTCCTGCTGGCCACCCAGAACGTGGACGGACTGCATACGCGCGCGGGCAGCCAGCGCGTGGTGGACATGCACGGCAACCTCTTCCGCACGAAGTGCGCGGACTGCCGGCGGGCGCCCTTCGCGGACACCACCGTGCATCCGTCGGGCACGGTGCCTGTGTGCGATAGCTGCGGTGGGCGCTTGCGGCCTGACATCGTCTGGTTCGGCGAGTCGCTGGCCTCCGCGGACCTGGAGCGCATCGGGGAGTTCATCACGCGCGCTGACGGCACCCGCCTGGTGTTCCTGGCCGCGGGCACCTCCGGCGCGGTGTGGCCCGCGGCGGGCATCGTGGACGAGGTGCGCGCCGCGCGAGGGGACACGTGGCTCGTCAACTACGAGTCCGCCGCCAACACGGAGCGCTTCCACCACTTCGTGCAGGGCCTGAGCGGCGAGGTGCTGCCCGCGCTGGCGAAGCTCTCCTGAGAAAGGCGCTTCGCCAGGCGCGGTGCCCGGGCCTACGGGCCTCGGAGGACGGTCAGCCCCTGGTTGGTGAGGACGAGCAGCATGCTCGGCGTCACGGTGGGCTCGTAGACGAGCTGCAGGACGCGTTGCCCGGCGACCTGCTTCACGGGGCTCAGCGTCGTGCCATCTGGCTCCAGCCGCCAGAGGCCCGCGCCATTCGTGCCGATGTAGAGCGCCCCATCGTCCGTCGCCTTGAGGGCCTGGATGTGATTCGTCGGCAGCCCCGCGAGCTTCGACCAGCTCCCTGTCGAGCGCGACTTCAGCGTCATCGCCCAGACGCCGAACTCCGCGCTCCCCAGGTAGTAGCGGCCGGAGGCGCTCTGCTCGAAGGCACGCCAGTAGTCATCGGAGGCCAGCCCGTTGATGAGTTCATTGAAGCTCTTGAACTTCCAGGGCGTGGGGCCCTCCCAGGTGTTCTCGCGGTCCCACTCCTCCAGCTTGGGGCTGGGCGCGAGGATCCCGACCATCTGCTCGTTGGCGACGAGGACGTCGCCATTCGGCGCGATGCCCAGTCCGTGCATCGGCGGGCATTGCAGCGATCCCCATTCCGAACCGTTCTCGTAGAGGTACCAGCCCGGGTGGCGGTGGCTGTTGTAGGTGAGCCCCTGGATGCGGGTCACGCCGTGGTTGGTCGTGATGTAGAGGTCCCCGCGATCCCGACCGCGCGTCACCCGGGCGCAGCTGATGACGGTGCGGTCCTCCTCGTAGTGGAAGTCATTGGTGTTGTGGATGCCCAGCTGCCGGCCCGCGTTCGCAGCGCCGGTGGTGCGCCAGATGTGCTCCTCGAGCTTGACGGTCCCATCCGGCTGGAGGCGGACCGCATCGAGGTCTCCCTTCTGGTACTCGGCGAAGCGCTCCGGCGAGTAGCCCGCCTGGCCTGGGCTGGGGATGTACGTGCGCTGCGTGATTCCCTCCGCGCGCTTCATCTCGTTGGCCAGGTAGCCCACGTAGGCGCGCCCGGCTTCGCCGCCGCAGATGACCGTCGAGTCGATGGCGAGCGAATCCGGGCCGAACGGCTTGCTCGCTTGACCGATGCCGCGGGTCCACGTGGGGGCGGAGTCGCCGGGGCGCAGGACGCCAATGCGGGTGCCGTCGAGCAGCCAGAGGTTCAGCCCTTCATCGAGCCCGACGCTCCTCGGCGTGCCAACGCCAAACGAGCGCGAGTAGTCGAGCACCGCATCCACGGGCCACGGCCCCGCATCGGCGGTGGCGCCGCCGTCGGGCGAGGACCCGCCGTCGGGCAAGTCGCCGGCATCGGGCGTCGTGCCCCCATCGTCCTCCGGTGGGAACGTGCCCCCATCCGGAGAGGAATCCGGAGGGGGAGGGGAGGGAACTTCGTTTCCATCGGAGGGAGGGGGCGCCGGGTCATCACCCGGCTCGATTGTCCGGTCCTGGTTGGTGCAACCCACTGACAACAAAGAGAGGACCGCCAGCCCCGCTCCCACCACGCCTATGCGAATGCCCATCCTGCGTTCCTCCGTTGGCGGAGGCTCATGGCAAATCCTGGGCCGGGCCCTCGCGTGCCGCACGGCGCGGGGCCAAGGGCCACACGCCTCATGCCGTGGACTGTCAGCTGTGCGCGGGCCGTAGCGTCAGCGGCGGCGCGTGCTCGGCCCTTCTTGGGGTGCGCGGCATTGCATCCCGGGACACGGGCGTGTCATCCGGGTCCCCGCGCCCACGGAGCCTCGCCATGTCACAGGACCGATTCACGACCAGCCGCGAGGTGTATCACCGCATCCGGTGGGACCCCCGGCTCGATGCCCGCGAGTTCGTCGTCGGCTACGACGCGCATCGCGGAGCGCTGGAGGAGATGCCCTTCGAGGCGTTCGTCCCCGATGGGGAGATCCCCTGGCACCGCGTCTGGTACTTCAAGCGCGGCCGTCAGGTGGTGTGGGACCGCAAGGCGCGCGTCGACCTGCTGAGCAACACCGGCACCGCCGAGGAGCCCACGCCATCCCAGCCCCTCGCGGTTCCCGGCTTCTCGCCGCTGTCCGCGTGGCGCTACGACGCGCGCTCGGGCTCATGGTCCGAGGCCCCCCGCGACACGGGCCATGCGCTCACCCCGTCCGCGTCGCTCACCGTCGCCACCTTCAACGTCCTCTTCGACCTGTACGACGCGGAGCTGCTGGCGACCGAGCGCAGGACCCCGGCGACCCTCGCGCTGCTGCGGGACACCGACGCGGATGTCATCGCACTCCAGGAGGTCACCCCTCCCTTTCTCAGGGCACTGCTCGCCGAACCCTGGGTGCGCGAACACTACTGGCTGACGGAGGGCCCCGGCGCGACCACCGTGGTTCCGTATGGCCAGGTCCTGCTGTCGCGCATCCCGCTCGCCTCCGTCTGGCAGCGCGGCTTCTCCCGGGACAAACGCCTCGTCGCCGCCGAGCTCCGCTTCTCCGACGCCACGCTGTGGGTGGCCACGCCGCACCTGACGAGCAACCGGGACGCCTCCGGCGCCGCCGCGCGCACCGTCCAGGTGCAGGCCCTCCTCGACTGGGCCCGTGCACTGGAGGGCACGAGCCCTTCCGAGTCCCCGGACCTGATGCTGGCCGGTGACTTCAACTTTGGCGATGGCGCTCCCGAAGCGGAGGCCTTCGCGCGCGCGGGCTTCTTGGACGCGTGGTCCGCGCTGCGGCCTTCGGAAGCGGGGGAGACCTTCAACCCCCGGCTGAACCCGCTGGCGGCGCTCACCACCGTTTCGGGGCGGCTCCAGCGGTTGGACCGAATCCTGGTGGCGTCGCCGTCGGGCCGGTTCGCTCCGGAGGCCATCGGCCTCTTCGGGGAAGCGCCCGTGAAGGGGCCGCCCGCACCAACGGGGGAACCCCTCTTCGCTTCCGACCACTTCGGCGTGCGCTGCGTCCTGCGCCGCGAAGCGGTGGCCTCTCCGTTGACGCTCGCCTCGCCGTCCTCGGCGGCGCGGGTCCACCACACGGCCCTGGTGCTCATCCCTCCCGAGGAGGCGTGGGCCCCCATCCAGGCGCTGCGCAAGAAGCACGACGCGAAGTTCCAGCGGTGGATGCCCCACATCACGCTGTTCCACCCCTTCGTTCCCGAGGAGGATTTCGAGACGGCGGAGGCGCTCCTCGTGGACGCCCTCCACGGCTTCGAACCCTTCGACGTGATGCTCTCCGCGTTCGACCGCTTCGAGCACCGCGCCAACGCGACGGCGTGGCTTCGGCCGGACGATCAGCCAGCGGGCGCCCTCACGGCCCTGCACGCGAGGCTCGTCGCGGCCCTCCCCGAATGCGCGTCGCCTGCCCTTGTCGGCTTCACGCCCCACCTCTCCGTGGGCCAGCTCGCGCTCACGGAGGATGGGGAGGTCGCCCGGACGCTCGCCATGTGGCAGCGGAGCTGGAGGCCGCTGAGGTTCCGCGTGGGGGAGCTGTGTCTCGTCCGGCGGAAGGGGGACACTCCCTTTGAAGTCGTCCGGCGCATCCCTCTGACGGGCCGCGCGCCTCGGACGCATGGGACCCTCCCAGCGCATGACGACCGTTCCCTGCGAGAGGTGCTGGCCTCGCTCGGCGCCGTCGATTCACGGGAGGGACACGCCGCGAGGACCTCGGCGGTGGAACAGCTGCGCGGGCACTGCGAGCGGGTGGGAGCCTCACTGCATCCCTATGGCTCGTATCTGCTGGACACGGACGGCGTGGGCAGTGACGTGGATGCGGTCGCCATCGGCCCGGCGACGCTGTCTCGCGAGGACTTCGCGCGAGCACTCCTCCAGGAACTGGCCACGTCCCCTTCAGCCCCCGCTCGCTATGTGGCGGACGCCGCCATCCCCTTGGTGAAGCTGTGCCTGGACGGCGTGAGCTTCGATCTGGCCTATGCGAGCCGTCCCGCGGGCGTGCCTCCCGAAGCACCCCTGACGTTGCTGGAGCGTCATGGCTCCCAGCTCGACGTCGCGGGGCTTCGCTCCATCCTGGGGTTGGCGGACACGCTGGGACTGCGCGCCGCCGTCGCCCCGGAGGGTGGACGGACCGACCGGTTCCCGTCCCTGGTTCGAGCGGTCAAGGCCTGGGCCCGGGCCCGGGGCATCTACTCGCATGCCCTGGGGTATCTCGGCGGGTTGTCGTGGACGCTGCTCGCGGCCTGGGCCTGCACCCGCGCGCCCTCGGACGCCGTGACCTCCGACGCGTCGCTGCTCGCGCACTTCTTCGAGACCTTCGCGGCCTGGCCGTGGCCCCAGCCCGTGACGCTCACGCCCGAGACAGCGCGCTACCACCCCGAAGGCAAGCGCGACCTCCTGCCCGTCATTGCTCCAGCGCTTCCGGCTCGAAACACCGCGCGCAACGTGTCGCGCTCCACGTTCCGCGTCCTGCGGGAGGAGCTGCTCCGCGCCCGCGAACTCGTGGCCAGCGCCCGCGCCTCGCGCACCGCCTCCGCGTGGGCCGCGCTCTTCCAGCCCCTGGACGCGGAACACGACCTGCCGACATTCCTGCGGCTGTCCGTCGACGCCCCCACCCCCGAGGCCCGCGAGGCAGTCGCGGGTTGGGTCCTGGGTCATCTCACGGCCCTGGTGTACCGGCTGGAAGGAGACCGGCGCCTCTTCGTGCGTCCGCTCCAGCCGCCGCGGGCCGGAGGAACCTTGCTCATCGGGCTGGAGGTCCACGAGGCTCGGGACGGGGATGCCTTGTCCTGGCAGCCGCACGGCCCGCTATTCACGGCCGTGGAGGCGTTTCGCGGGGCCTTCCACGAATGGGTGAACAGCCCCGACGGCGCCGCGCTTCACGTCGACCTCGTGCGTGGCGACCCGCCGCGCGCTTCGAGGCCGACGTCCTGAGGGACTTGCGTCACTTCGGGCTCACGAGCCACGAGCCCCACCGCACGAGCCGCGTGCCGCCCTCCGACTCACGCTTGCCTCCGGCGACCACGCGCTCGGTGCCGCTGGCGAGCGGCTGGAAGCGCGCCTCGTAGGGCAGGCCCGCGAGTCCCGGGGCCCACGGCTCGGCCGCGTAGGTCTCGGAGAAGACGCGCTGGACGCCCTCGACGTTCTCGCTGCTCTGCGCGATGAGCGCGGGCACGCTGTGGCCCTCCGCGGTGAAGGTGCCTCGCGTGGAGGACGCCGCGGCGGGAGGCCAGTCCCCGGAGGCCAGCGCCTCCGAGGGCAGGTTCAGCAGGAGCTCCTCGAGCGCCTCCGGCTCCGCCTGCGAGAAGTCCGCGCAGGGGGCGGCCTGGGCGCCGTCGACGGGGCCCTCCGTCCGCAGCAGGTAGCCACGCTCCGCGGCGAAGCACACGCGCTGCACACCCGGCGCGGGGCCCACGTCCACATCCCGCTCGTAGTAGGCGCCCGGGCCCAGGGGCCGCTCCAGCGCCGGCACCGGGGCGCTGGCCTCGGCCGAGCCCTCGCGGAACTCGCGCAGCGTCAGCTCGACTCCGCCCGGGATGCGGAAGCCCGCCGACACGGTGCTCGCGTCAATCAACCCGTGGGTGAGGTAGAGCGGGCCCGGTACGTTGGCGTAGACGCGCGTGCGCAAGGGGCCGTCGAACGAGCGCTGGTCGGTGACGTAGCGCACGGCCTCCCAGGTGCGGCCCGCGCTGGAGGTCTTCTCGGCGGTGGCCTGGCCTCCATGGGGCACGTCGAACGGGCGCGTCGCCTCCGCGCGCACGGGGAGGAGGAGGTCGGTCGCCAGCCGCGGCTGGGCCAGCGGCTTGCCGGACGCGTCCGTGAACGCCACGCGCACCCAGACCCAGGGCTGCCGCACCGCCACCACCTCCAGCGTCAGCTGGCCGGCCACGGTGCGCGCGGTGCCGCCACCCCGGGGCTCGGGGCCATGCGTCGCGGAGAAGGCATAGGTGACGCGGTCGCCCACGCGGGCGCGGCTCCAGGCGTCATCGGCCGCGAGGGACGCGGGCTCCTGGGTTCGCGTGTCCGTGGGAGAGGGGGCACTGGACTTCGTGCTCTCGCAGCCCGGGAGGAACGACAGGGTCGCGCTCAGCAGCGCGGCGAAGGGGAGGGCGGTAGGGCGCATTGGCATCGAAGACGGGATACACCGGGAGCCCATTCACGCCCATTCGCTCGTCGGCGCCGCGTCCTCTCCCCGTGTTCACGGGTGAATACGACCCCAGGGTCAGTGACTGAATCAAAGACACCACTGTCCGGAAATTGTGAGATTCAGTCTTAGGCTTGAAAACCACTGTAACGGCAACCTCTTGGAACCATGGACGTCACGTGACTTTACTCTTACATTCTTGAAATCTGGAGTGTCGGTGCTCCATGAATTCCTGGAAGGGTCGCCAATCCCCTCTGGCGTGTCGCATGGCCCGACAGTTGCTCTGTCGCCGGGCAAGCTGTCCGTGGCTGACGGGAAGGTCAGGCGGCAGCGGATCTCCCCCGAACCAGAGGAACGACGAATGTTCAAGAAGGCGGCAGTCCTCGTTGCGAGCTGTGGCGCGCTGTTGTCTGGCTGCGGTACCGACCTGGAGAGCGAGAACCAGGAGATTGTCTCCAACCTGGTGCAGGCGGGCTTCCCGGCCAACGACATCATGGTCGTTGATGGTGCCGTGTACGTGGGCCGCGACGCCCAGGTGTCCCTCGAGGCGTCCCGCGAGATGCTCCAGCCCGGCAAGGAGAGCGCCGAGCAGTACCGGACGACCAACCTGGTCAGCACCAGCGTGAAGAAGATCTGCATCAACCCCACGTCCACGTTCAACACCTACACCCGCCTGAGCCAGGGCCTCGATCTGGCGATCGGCAACTACAACAGCCTGGGCCTCACGTTCACCATGGCGCGCGGCCCGACCACGGGTTGCAACGCGAACATCACCGCGACCATCACGTCGGGCGCCGGCGGCTCCTCGGGCTTCCCCTCGGGCGGCCTGCCCTACGGCACCATCAACATCGGCACCGGCCTGCAGAGCTACAGCGTTGACGTGAACGAGCACGTCATCACGCACGAGATCGGCCACACGATCGGCTTCCGTCACTCGGACTACTACAACCGCGCCATCAGCTGTGGTGGCTCCGCCTCCAACGAGGGCACCGCGGGCGTGGGCGCCATCCTCATCTCGGGCACGCCGAGCACGGCCACGGTCGGCGGTTCGATCATGAACTCCTGCTTCCGGTCCACCGAGACCGGCGAGTGGACCAGCTCCGACATCACCGCGCTGACCACCATCTACTGAGATGCGCTCCAGGCCCCCAGGGATGTCCATGTCGCACTGGGGGCCGCTTCTCGCGGGCACCTCCTTCCTGGGCCTCGCGGCCTGTGGAACGGGGGGGCCCGGGGATCCTCCGGGCACCGGCCTCGTCGAGGTTCCCTCCGTCTGCGCGAGCGTGAAGAAGCCGGAGGTGCGCGGCCTCTCTCAGTGCGGCCCGCTCCGCGAATTCATCCCCATCAACCGCTACCAGGGCGAGTTCTCCGACGTCGTCCAGGACCGCGAGGACGCGGTCGTGCTGATTGACGGGCGCTGCACTGGAACCTTGATTGAAGCAAGCGCGGGTCCCGTGGTCGTGACCGCCGGGCACTGTGCCAGGCTCGGCGACCGGGCGCTGCTGGTCTTCAACTTCGAGGAGGCCCCCGACGGCGACCCGCTGGTCACCGAGGGCACCGTCATCGAGCAGTCGCTCGAACCCGACTATGCGCTCATCCAGTTGGATGTGCTGCCCGCGGTCAGGCCCGTCCTGCTGACGACCCGGCCCACCGAGCGGCTGGCCATCATCCAGCATCCCCGCGGCTTGCCCAAGGTCATCGCCGAAGGCCGCTTCGTGGCTTCATGTGACCGGCAGCTCTACTACTCGGACCTGGACACCCTGGTCGGGAGCTCCGGCGCGGGCGTGCTCAACCGCCAGGGCTACCTGCTGGGCATCCACACGGACGGCGACTGCGACTCCTTCGGCCGCGGGACCAACCGGGGTTGGACCCTGGAGTCGATTGTCGAAGCGTCCTCGTACCTTCAGCGCGACGACATCGCCGAACGCTGAGCGGATGCGGGCCTTGGGCCGCCCCGGTGTTCGCGGTTGTCCCGGAGGCAACACGCCACTCCCTCCGCGGGCTCCACCTTGTTCCACCCGGTCCGTGGGGCTGCTCGTCCTGTTCGCGCGAAGACCCGGAGCGGGCGGCCCGTGAAGGCCGGCCCGCCCGGGCATCGCCGTTCGCGAGGTTAGAGCCCCATGCAGTTCGCGTAGTACGTCACCGTGCCGGGCCAGTCGCTGAAGACGCCGATGACTCCGACGTGCCGGGCGAGCACGTCGAGCGCGACCAGCATGTCGCCATCGTTGTTGATGGCCGGAGCGACGGACTGGAAGTAGAAGCCGCCGCCATTCTTCAGCAGGCCGTCGCGCTCGAACGACCAGGTGATGATGTCCAGGCCCGCCGCCCGCGCCGCCTTCGCATACGCGGACGGGACGATCTTCCCCTGCGCGTCCAGCGTGAGCAGCACGTAGATGGGCGGCGCGATGACCTTCACGCCCGAGTCCACCAGCTCGTCCATGCTGGGGACCCAGGTGGTCGGGTTGTTCGGGTCGAAGCGGGTGCCGGGGATCTCATAGCGGCCATCGAGGTACACCGCCTGCTTGCCGAACCGGGGCTCGTGCTGGATCCAATACAGCACGTCGTCGCGGTCGAAGGACTGCGGCCAGACATCGCTCGGGGAGACCCGGGCCTGCTTGTACTCGTCGATCATCTGCTGCGCGTACTGCTGCTGCGTGTACTCGCCCTGGAAGGGCATGGGGACGCTGGGGGCCTTGAGCTCGGGGGTGAACTTCGTGCCCAGCTTCTTGAACAGCTCGATGCTCTCCCGGTGGGAGAGGACGGTGCCGCAGGTGGCGTACAGATCCGTGCGCCACTTCGCCGTGCCGTCCAGGTACTGGGCGACGGTGGTCGCGGCAGGGTTGGCGGCATCCATCTTTCCGCAGAGCTGCTTGAACTCGGCGAGCGTGATGTCGCTGGTGCAGCAGAGCGCCGACGCGGGGCGCCCCACCGCCGGGTTCGCCGGCTGGAAGGGCTGCGTGCACTTCGCCGCCAGGGAGGGGATGGAGAGGATGTTCGTGGTGGTGTGGAGGTCACACTGCGAATGGCGGCACACGAGCTGCCGGTCCTTCGTGAAGGTCACGTCGCACTCGAGGATGCCGGCGCCCATGCGGGCCGCGGCCTCGTAGGACTCCTTCGTATGTTCGGGGAACTGGAGCGGAGCGCCCCGGTGGCCGATGGAGAACTCCGTCTTGGAGAACGGGCCCTCGGAGCATTGCTGGAGCTTCCACTTGAGGGGGCTCTCGTCCATGTCCTCGACCAGGTAGTACGGGCGGGGTCCTACCTGGACGTTGAGCCGGCGCGAACTCCCGCGTCCGGAGGACTCCGAACTCCGCCCGACCGCCGCGGAGTCATCATCCCTGGCGAAGGCGATGGAGGGGACGGCAAGACAACTGGCGATGGTCACGACGGCGAGTGACATCAACCTCGTCGGGGTCATGGGCGCGCGGCTCCTGACAGGAGTTCGGGGGAGTGAAACCGCGCGCACCTTGCACCGGGGGGCTGTTCCTCTGCGTCACGAGTCGGACACGTTTTACAGGCAAAGCGGTTACGACATTTTCGGCAAGGAAAGCCTGATTGGGGCAGGGGCCTCGACCGTGAGGTCAGGGACTCGCGCTAGCGGACCTGTCCCTGGCTGTTGGCGATTCCCGAGGCGCGCAGCGCGGTGACCAGGGAGGTCTTCCCGTCCACGAGCGTGACGGGGATCCGCTGGCCGCCCATGGGGACGGAGCCCAGCCCCGCGATGCCCGTTGGCAGCTTGAGGCCGCTGGGCCGGGCACCCTCGAGCTGCATCATCTTGTCGAAGGTCGCCTGGGACGTGCAGACCATCCCCTTCAGGTTGTTGGTGAGGGGGACCTTCTGCCAGTGGAGCTGCTCGTTCTGCTCCTTGGGGGCCGTGCCCGCCACGGTCCGGTTGAAGTTGTCGTTGCGGGACGCCTCGGACTGCTTCCCCCAGAGGGGCTTCGTGCGCTGGAGCGGGTTTCCATCCTTCGCGAGCTGAGCCTGGTCGTGCTTCGTCGCGCCCGGCACGAGCCCCATGTTGTCCGTGGAGGAGGCGCGCCAGGAGTGGCCGGGCCTGGTCAGCACCTCGGGGCTGAGGATCATCTGCACCTTGTCGTCGTTGCTGCCGACGCCGAGGCCCTTGGACGGCCAGTCCTTCTGCTCGGTGCCCACCGCGCGGGTGTAGACCGCGAGGGCGCCTCCGCCGTTCTTGTCGGCAGGCCGGCTGTACTTCGCCTCGGGGCCCAGCCGGTTGTAGGCGGAGCGGAGCTGACGGCCACGGAGCGCGCTGTCGACGAACTCCGGGCTGATGCCGTGGGTGAGGCAGGAGGCCTGCTCCAGGTTGAGCGCGGGCGCATCCTTCTTGTTCGGAGCCATCGCGGGGGCTGCGCCCTGCGTGAAGCCGACAGCGTGGGAGGGAGGCTGGGCGTGGTGGGCACCGGCCACCGGCGTGGAGAAGGCGCTCGTCCCCTGGTGGGTGTTCGTCCCGGTCGCCTGGTTTGGCGCGGCCGTGTTCGTCGCGGGCGGGATGACCGCCGGCGCGGGCCGCGGCGCCTCCGACCGGGCTTTGACGAGGTGGGTGGGCGGCGGGTTGATAGGCTTTGGGATCCGGGTCGGCATGGCGGCTCTCCATCTCCAATCGGTGGACGCCAGCAATGCCTATCACCCCGTCCGCTCAAGGACGAGACGACGGGCGGGCCCATGTGTGTGCTGCCCTACAGCTCGCATCGCGCCTCAGCCGGCCTGGGGGGAGCGCTTGGGCGTGAGCTGTGCTTCGAGCGTCCGCGCCCAGTGGGCAATCACCTTGCGGCGCCGGGCGGTATCGTCGTGGAGCAGGTTCGCGAGCGCCAGACCGCGCAGAAGGTCGAGCGTCGCGCGCACCGCCTCACGGACGTCGCGGTCTCGCTCATCGAGGCCGAGCAGCTCGACGGTGATCCGGTGCACCTCCCGGCCGACGTGCGTCTCGAGCGGCAGCAGCATCGCCTTCAGCTCCTCATCCGCCACGGCCGCCACCCAGAGGTGCGTCGCGGCCGTGAAGAGCGGACCGGCGTAGACGTCATGCAGCAGGTTCAACAGGGGCTCGATGCGTCGCCGGCTCTCCGGCAGGCCCTTCGCGCGTCGCGCGAGCTCTTCAATCTGCTGGTGGAAGACGTGCTCGACGGCCGCCGCGACGAGGGCCGTCCGCGTCGGGAAGTGGTGCTGACAGGCGCCCCGCGACACCCCCGCCCGCTCGGCGATGGCGCCGGTCGTCGCCCCGGCCCAGCCCTTCTCCACGAGCACCTCGATGGCGGCCGTCATCAGCTTCTGCCGCGTCACCCGGCTGCGCTCCTGCTCCTGCCTCGTCGTGCCGCTGGCCGTGCCGCTCATGTCCCCACCCTGTTGCGCGGCCTGGAAAAAAGCAATCACGATTGCTTTCTTTCGGAGCGAGGGGTACAGACTCAACACCCACGGTCACGGGAGGAACGATGGACGCTCGCTCGTTGCGCATCGGCAATGCATCCGGCTTCTACGGCGACCGCTTCTCCGCGTTCCAGGAGATGCTGGAGGGGGGGCCGCTGGACGTCCTCACCGGCGACTACCTGGCGGAGCTGACGATGCTCATCCTGGGCCGCGACCGGCTGAAGAACCCGGCGGGCGGCTACGCCAGGACGTTCCTGCGCCAGCTGGAGCAGACGCTGGGCCTCGCGGTCGAGAAGAAGGTCCGCATCGTCGCGAACGCGGGCGGCCTCAACCCGGCGGGGCTCGCGGCCGACCTGCGTGCGCTCGCCGCGAAGCTGGGCCTGGCCGTCCGCGTCGCGCACGTCGAAGGGGATGACCTGGTCGGGCGCGCGGAGGAGCTGGGGTTCGACCAGCCCCTCACGGCGAACGCGTACCTGGGGGGCTGGGGCATCGCGGCGTGCCTGGACGCGGGCGCGGAGGTCGTCGTCACGGGGCGTGTGACGGATGCCTCGCTCGTGGTCGGCCCCGCGGCCTCGCACTTCGGCTGGAAGCGCCATGACTGGGATCGGCTCGCGGGCGCCATGGCCGCCGGCCACGTCCTGGAGTGTGGAGCCCAGGCGACCGGCGGCAACTTCGCGTCCTTCAGCGAGTTCGACGCGCGCCTGCCCGGCTTCCCGCTCGCGGAGATCTTCGCGGACGGCTCCAGCATCATCACCAAGCACCCAGGCTGCGGTGGCGCCGTCACCGTCGACACCGTCAAGGCCCAGCTCGTCTACGAGATCACCGGCGCCCGCTATGCCGGACCCGACGCCACCGCGCGCTTCGACACCATCGCGGTCGAGTCCGCGGGCCCGGACCGGGTGCGCCTGTCGGGCGTGCGCGGTGAGCCGCCTCCTCCTGACGTCAAGGTGTGCCTCAACCGGCTGGGGGGCTTCCGCAGCGAGGCCAGCTTCGTGCTCGTCGGACTGGACATCGAGGAGAAGGCCGCGCGCGTGCGTGCGCAGCTGGAGGCCACGCTCGACCCGCGGCCGGCCGAGCTCGTCTACACGCTCGCGCGCACCGACCACGCCGACGCACCCACGGAGGAGCAGGCCGCCGCGACGCTGCGGGTCGCCGTGAAGGATGCCGACGCGAAGGTCGTGGGCCGCCACTTCAGCAGCGCCGTGGTGGAGCTCGCGCTGTCCAGCTACCCCGGCTTCTTCCTGCCCACGCTGCCCGGCGACGGCGCTCCCTTTGGCGTCTACACGCCGGCCTTCGTCGATGCGCGGAAGGTGCCGCATGTCGCGGTGCTCCCGGATGGGGCGCGCGTCGACGTGGCGCCGCCAAACGAGACGCGCGGGCTCGAAGCGGCCCCCGTGCCGGCGCTGCCGGCGCCACTGGCCCCGGGGCCCACCCGCCGCGTGCCGCTCGGTCAGGTGGCCCTGGCCCGCAGCGGGGACAAGGGCGGGGACGCGAACATCGGCGTGTGGGTCCGCACGGAGGCGGCCTGGCACTGGCTCGTGCATGCCCTCACGGAGGAGCGGCTGCGGGAGCTGTTGCCGGAGACGCGCGGGCTCACCGTCCACCGGCACGTGCTCCCGAACCTGCGCGCCCTGAACTTCGTCGTCGAGGGCCTGCTCGGAGAGGGCGTCTCGTCGTCCACCCGCTTCGATCCGCAGGGCAAGGCGCTTGGCGAGTGGCTGCGCGCGCGCCACGTCGACGTACCCGAAACGCTTCTCTGACCCTTCTCCCGCGCGCACCGAGGAAACCCATGCCGCAGACCCAGGAACACCGCGCCATCCGCCAGACCGTCCGCAAGTTCGTCGAACAGGAGCTGAACCCGCACGTCGATGCCTGGGAGGCCGCGGAGATCTTCCCGGCGCGAGAGGTGTTCGGGAAGCTGGGGGAGCTGGGGCTGCTCGGCATCACCAAGCCGGCGGAGTTCGGCGGGCTGGGGCTCGACGCATCGTTCTCGGTCGCCTTCGCCGAAGAGCTGGGCCACTGCACCTGCGGCGCGCTGCCCATGGCGATCGGCGTCGTCACCGACATGGCGACGCCCGCGCTCGCCCGCTTCGGCAGCGATGCGCTGCGGCGGGAGTTCCTGGCGCCGACGCTCGCTGGCGAGCGCGTCTGCTCCATCGCGGTGAGCGAGCCCGGCGCGGGCTCCGACGTCGCGGCGGTGACCACCACCGCGCGCCGCGACGGTGACGACTACGTCATCGACGGCAGCAAGATGTGGATCACCAACGGCATGCAGGCGGACTGGATCTGCCTGCTCGCCAACACGGGTGACGGGCCGGCGCACGCGAACAAGTCGCTCATCATCGTGCCAATGGACAGCCCCGGCATCACGCGCTCGAAGATCCGCAAGCTGGGCATGTGGGCCTCCGACACGGCGCAGCTCTTCTTCGACGGCGTGCGCGTGCCGGTGCGCTTCCGCGTCGGCGACGAGGGGCGCGGCTTCGTGATGCAGATGCAGCAGTTCCAGGAGGAGCGGCTCTTCGTGGCGGCCAGCACCCTGGCCACCTTCGACCGGCTCATCGCGCAGACGGCCGACTACACGCGGCAGCGCAAGGCCTTCGGACAGTCGATCCTCGACAACCAGACCGTGCACTTCAAGCTCGCGGAACTCCAGACGGAGGTCGAGGCGCTCCGAGCCCTCATCTACCGGACCGTCGACCTGTACATCGAGAACAAGGACGACCCGGAGGTCGTGAAGCTCGCTTCGATGTGCAAGCTCAAGTCGGGCCGGCTCGCCCGGGAGCTCGCGGATGGGTGCCTTCAGTTCTGGGGCGGCATGGGCTTCACCTGGGACAACGACGTCGCGCGGGCCTACCGCGACCTGCGCCTCGGCTCCATTGGCGGCGGAGCCGACGAGGTGATGCTGGGGATCATCAGCAAGGCCATGGGCACCCTGCCGCGCAAGGCGCGGGGCTGAGGAGAACGCACGATGGGATACCGTTCAGTCTTCGCCCCGGATGCCTTCGCGGGCCGCACCATCCTCGTCACCGGCGCTGGAAGTGGCATCGGGCGGTGCACGGCGCATGAGCTCGCTTCGCTCGGCGCGCACGTCGTCCTCGTCGGCCGCAAGCCGGAGAAGCTTGCTCGCGTCGCCGGAGAGCTCTCCGCCGAAGGCCATGCGTCCACGCAGCACGCCGTCGACATCCGCGACGAGGCCGCGGTGCGCGCGATGGTGGCCGCCGTCGTCGAGGCTCGCGGCCGGATCCACGGGCTGGTGAACAACGCGGGCGGCCAGTTCCCCTCGCCGCTCTCGCAGATCTCCAAGAAGGGCTTCGAGGCGGTCGTCGCGACGAACCTCACCGGGGGCTTCCTGGTCGCGCGCGAGGTCTTCACGCAGTCCATGAGCGAGCATGGCGGCGCCATCGTGAACATGCTTGCGGACGCCTGGAACGGCATGCCGGGCATGGGGCACTCGGGCGCGGCGCGCGCCGGCATGTTCAACCTCACGCAGACCGCCGCCGTCGAGTGGGCCTCCTCCGGGGTCCGCGTGAACGCCGTGGCGCCCGGCTGGGTCGCCTCCAGTGGCCTCGACACGTACGAGGACCCGGGGGTCCGCGCGCTCATCCCCCTGCTGCGTCGGCAGGTCCCCCTGCACCGGCTCGCCACCGAGGCGGAGGTGAGCGGCGCCATCGTGTTCCTCCTCTCCGACGTGGCGGCGTTCATCACCGGCGAGGTCATCCGCATCGACGGGGGCGCGTCCTGCAACACGAAGGTGTTCCCGCTGGAAGAGCACTCGAAGTCGAAGCCGTATGACGGTTTCCACCTCGCCGCCGCGCCGAGCATCCTCGACGGCCCGAAGGAGCAGTGACGTGCCGACGCTCGTCTCCCGCATCGACCCGGCCTCCGCCACCTTCACCTCGCAGCGCAAGGAGCTGCTCGACCGGGTGGCCGAGCTGCGCGCCATCGAGCAGAAGTCGCGCGACACCGAACAGCTGGCTCGCGAGAAGTTCAAGCAGCGCGGGCAGGTCCTGCCGCGGGAGCGCCTGGCGCTCCTGCTCGACCGGGGCTCGCCCTTCCTCGAGCTCTCCACGCTCTGTGGCTACAAGCACCACGACGACAGCGACGGCTCGCTGGCCGGGGGCAACACCGTCATTGGCATCGGCTTCGTCTCCGGTGTGCGCTGCCTCGTGTTCGTCAGCAACTCCGCGGTGAAGGGGGGCACCGCGACGCCCTGGGGTGTCCAGAAGGCGCTGCGCGCGCAGGAGATCGCGCTCGAGAACCGGCTGCCGGTCGTGTCGCTCGTGGAGAGCGGCGGCGCGAACCTGCTCTACCAGCAGGAGATCTTCATCCCGGGCGGGGAGACCTTCTACAACCAGGCGAAGCTGTCCGCGGCGGGCATCCCTCAGGTCACGGTCGTCCACGGCTCCAGCACGGCCGGGGGCGCGTACATCCCGGGGCTCTCCGACCACGTCGTCATGGTCCGGGGGAAGGCGAAGGTGTTCCTGGCCGGCCCGCCGCTGCTGCTCGCGGCCACGGGCGAGGTCGCCACGGACGAGGAGCTGGGCGGCGCGGAGATGCACGCGACCGTGGCTGGCACCGCGGACCACCTCGCCGAGGACGACGCCGACGGCATCCGCATCGCGCGGGAGATCGTCGCGTCGCTCGGATGGAATGACGCACAACCCCCGCCCACGCGCTCCTCCTTCGAGCCTCCCCGCTACGCGGCGGAGGAGCTCTGCGGCGTCGTGCCCGGCGACCACCGGCGGCCCTACGACTGCCGCGAGGTCATCGCGCGGCTCGTGGATGGTTCGGACTTCGCCCCCTTCAAGGACGACTACGACGCGCTCACCGTGTGCGGCTGGGCGCGCATCGAGGGCCGGGCGATGGGCATCATCGGCAACAACGGGCCCATCACGCCGAGGGGCGCGACGAAGGCGGGGCAGTTCATCCAGCTCTGCTGCCAGGCGCGGACGCCCATCGTCTACCTCCAGAACACGACCGGCTACATGGTGGGCACCCAGTCGGAGCAGGGGGGCATCGTGAAGCACGGCGCGAAGATGTTGCAGGCCGTCGCCAACGCGACCGTGCCCCAGGTCACGATCCTGCTGGGCGGTGCTTTCGGCGCGGGCAACTACGGGATGTGTGGCCGGGCCTTCCACCCGCGCTTCATCTTCGCCTGGCCGAACGCGCGCACGGCGGTGATGGGCGGCGAGCAGGCCGCGAAGGTGCTGTCCATCGTCTCCGCCGAGAAGGCCCGGCGCGCGGGCCAGCCTTTCGACGAGGAGGCGATGCGCGAGTTCTCGCGGCCGCTCGTGGAGCAGTTCGAGCGCGAGTCGGATGCCTTCAACTGCAGCGCGCGACTGTTCGATGACGGCGTCATCGACCCTCGGGACACGCGGCGGGTGCTGGGGTTCGTCCTGGCCACGTGCGAGGAGTCCTCGCGCCGCGCGCTCTCACCCAACACCTTCGGCGTCGCCCGGTTGTAGGGAAGGGAACCATGAAGCGCATTCACAAGGTGCTGGTGGCGAACCGGGGAGAGATCGCCGTGCGCGTGCTGCGGACGTGCCGCCGGCTCGGCCTGCGCACGGTCGCCGTCTTCTCCGACGCGGACCGGGACGCCCCCCACGTGCGGCTCGCCGACGAGGCGGTGCGCCTGGGGCCCGCGCCCGTGCGGGAGTCGTATCTCTCCATCGAGCGGGTGCTCGCCGCGGCGAAGGCGTCCGGGGCCAACGCCATCCACCCCGGCTACGGCTTCCTCTCCGAGAACGAGGACTTCGCGCGCGCGTGCGCGGAGGCGGGCCTCGTGTTCATCGGGCCGCCCGCGGAGGCCATCGAGCTGATGGGGAACAAGCGGCAGGCGAAGCTGCGCATGCAGGCCGCCGACGTGCCGTGCATTCCCGGCTACGAAGCGGCCCGCCCCGGCGAATCGCTCGACGACGAGGCCCTGGTCCGCGAGGGCCAGCGCATCGGCTTCCCGGTCATGGTGAAGGCGGCGGCGGGCGGCGGTGGGCGCGGCATGCGCCTCGTCCGCGAGCCGGGGGCGCTGCTGGACGCCATCCGCTCCGCGCGCTCGGAAGCCACGAACGCCTTCGGCAACGGCGAGCTCATCCTGGAGCGGGCCATCGAGGGGGCGCGCCACGTCGAGGTGCAGGTCTTCGCGGACGCGCACGGCAACGCGGTGCACCTGGGGGAGCGGGACTGCTCCATCCAGCGGCGTCACCAGAAGGTGGTCGAGGAGAGTCCGTCTCCGGCCGTCACGGCGGCGCTGCGCGAGCGCATGGGGGCCGTGGCGGTGCAGGCGGCCCGCGCCATCGGCTATCGCGGCGCAGGCACCATCGAGTTCCTGCTCGCGCCGAACGGCGACTTCTTCTTCATGGAGATGAACACCCGCCTCCAGGTCGAGCACCCGGTGACGGAGCTCGTGACGGGGTTGGACCTGGTGGAGTGGCAGCTGCGGGTCGCCGACGGCGATGCGCTCCCGCTGACGCAGCCGGAAGTGACCTTCCGTGGCCATGCCATCGAGGTGCGCCTGTGCGCGGAGGATCCCGCCAACGGGTTCTTTCCCCAGACGGGGCGGCTGCTCGCGTGGGTTCCCCCGGCGGGGGAGGGCGTCCGCGTCGACCACGGCGTCCGCGAAGGCCAGGACATCACGCCGTTCTACGACTCCATGCAGGCGAAGCTCATCGCGCATGGGCCGGACCGCGAGACGGCGCGTGAACGGCTGGCCGCGGCCCTGCGGGAGCTGACGGCCTTCGGCGTCACGACGAATGGAACCTTCCTCCAGCACATCCTGGCGCATGAGGTGTTCCGCTCCGGCCGGTACGACACGGGCTTCGTCGGCGCGCACATGCCCCCGGAGACGCTGCGCGCGCAGGGACAGGCGTCCTCGGAGGAGCAGGCCGTCCTGGCCTCCTTGCTCTTCCACGACGACGCGATGGCGCTCGCGGAGCGCGGAGGCTTCGACGCGACGCTCGCGGGCTGGAGCAGCTCCCAGGCCCTGCCGGTGCCGGTCGTGTTGAATGACGGGGCAGGGGAGTTCCGCGCTTCGGTGCGGCCTGTCGCGCCAGAGCAGTACGAGGTCCGCGTCGGCGATGCCGGCGTCACGCTCGCCCTGCGCTGGCTCTCCGCCGGAAGCGCCGAGGTCGAAGTGGCGGGGAGGCGCCGCGCGCTCGGGTACCGGCGCGCGGGAGGCACCTTGTGGTGCTCGCTCGATGGCGTCACGCGCCATCTCCGCGACGTCTCCTTCCGGCCCCCCTCCGAGCGCGAGCGGGCCAGCGATGGCCGCCTGCGCGCGCCGATGGACGGCCGCATCATCCGGGTGAGCGCCGAGGTCGGCGCGACCGTGAAGCGGGGCGACGTGCTGGTGGTGCTCGAAGCGATGAAGATGGAGTCGTCGCTCGTCGCGCCGACCGATGGCGTCGTCACGGCGCTGAACGTCACGGTCGGGGCGCAGGTGCCCGCACGTCACGTCGTCGCGGTGGTCTCGCCGGAAGGA
This sequence comes from Corallococcus silvisoli, assembly GCF_009909145.1. Taxonomy (NCBI): domain Bacteria; kingdom Pseudomonadati; phylum Myxococcota; class Myxococcia; order Myxococcales; family Myxococcaceae; genus Corallococcus; species Corallococcus silvisoli. The sequence continues at coordinate 202,048 of NZ_JAAAPJ010000017.1, read as the reverse complement.
AACGAGGCCGCGTGACGAGAAGCCCGCTGCCCCGGCCTGGCGCGGGACTCTCTGGAAGGCCCACCCGGCTCACCCCCACGCCCTGACGGGCGGAGCGGCGCGCACGATGCCTCCGACCCAGGAGGAGACATCATTCATCGTTCGGCCCTTCGCTGGCCGGAGCGGACAGCGCTCGTCGGCGGAGCGCTGGAGTCTCGGCACTTCGAGGACGTGGGCAGGGGAGGGGAGCGGCGAGGGGCGTCCCTCGCGAGCTCCAGGCCCGGCCCGCTCCTGGGGCCACTGCCTTCGCGCCCCCGGAGTGGAGGCGCGAAGGCGCTGCCTTACGGGGCGATGCCGCGCTCGAAGGTGGCCAGCTGGAGCTCCAGCTTCCACTGCAACGCGGCGCGCTTGTTGGCGGCGAGGAAGCTCTCGCAACGGGCGGAGGCCGTGCCCTGCTCCGGCTTGTCGGCGACGCAGGCCTCCACGGTCTTGGTGAAGGTGTCCCGGGCGGCCCAGAGGCTGTCGCCCTCAGCGAACGCGTGCTCCAGGCTGGCGCGCGCCATCTGCTTGAGCGTCTTGTAGTCGAGCCGCTGGTCGGTGGCGGCGGCGACGTACTCCTGGGTGATGTCGCCGCGCAGGATGCCCGAGTCGTCGGTCGACAGGGCGACCGGCACGTTGTTCTTCAGGTACGCGGCCAGCGGGTGCGCCTCACCCGACATGCCCAGCAGCACGCGGTTGGAGGTCAGGCAGATCTCCACCATCACGCCCGCGTCGTGCATGTCACGCAGCAGGTCCGCGGCGCCGTCACCGGCCGTCTCGCCCAGCACGTCCGCGCCGTGGCCGATGCGCTCCGCGTGGGCCTTCTCCACGGCCTCCCGGATGTGGAAGTTCAGGTGCTGCTGGTCCTGCGCCGTGAGCACCGCCGGGATGAGCTCCCCGGCGTGCAGCGAGACGTGGACCAGCTTGCGGCCGACCTCCTGGTCGTTGAAGTCGTCGAGCGTGCCCAGGGCGAACATCTCATCCTGGTAGAAGGCCAGGGAGTTGGCGTTCTCCTCCGGCGACACGAGGTTCACGCCGACGATCTCAGGCACCTTCTGGGCCAGCTCATAGGCATACACCCACTGCCCGAAGACGTTCGTCCGGTCCGCGGTGCGGTTGGCGGAGACGATGAGGCGCACCTCCACGCCGCAGCCCGGGTCTGGCTGGGCCGTATCGCAGCCCATCAGGAGGCGGGCGCCCTTCAGCGTGTTCGCGATGCTGGTGGTCTGCGCCGTCAGCGCGCTCTGGAAGTCCGGCAGCGCGATGAGCTGCTGACGCTTGGCCAGCAGGGTCGGCTTGTCCCAGACGTCCGTGGACGTGAAGAGCGGCGTGGCCAGGCTGCCACCCCGGCCCGCGCCAAAGCCTTGCATCAGCTCCACGTAGATCTGGTGGTGCTTGCCCGCGCGCGACAGGATGTCCGCGTAGCTGTCGTCATTGCGGGAGTCGAGCTGCACGGCGCCGTACTTGCCGAAGGCGTCGAAGAAGTGCTGGTGCGCGGCGAGCAGGGGTCCGGGGTGGTTCTCCATGGACCAGGCGCTCATCACGGCGTCGCGGAGGGCGCGGTCGCTCTCCGTCTGGGAAAGGGGCACCGAGCCGGCCGCGCACGGGTTGCTGGCGACGTAGGTCGTCGTGTCCACGCAGGCGCCGTCCTCCGCGCCCCACGCGATCAGCTTCTCGGTGGTGATGGCGCCGGAGGTGTGGCTGTGCAGGTCTCCGCCCTTGGGCATGTCGAACAGGAAGGTCCCGAGCGCCGTGGCGTCGCCGCGCAGCGACTCCATGTGCTCATTGACCCGCTCCTCTCGCGTCTTCTCAACAGGCGGGAGGGGATCCTCTTCACTGCAAGCGCTCAGGCCGAGCGCGGCGACGATGGCGAAAGTGGAAAACCGGATCATGGCGGAAGTGGCAATCCTTGTGAGGGTGCGGGGGCGCTCCGTACAGGTTGCCAAGGAGAACGTGAAGATATTTTCTGCTCTATCCAATTTTTCTCGAATGCGTATGAGAATGGATTCAAGAGAGACCCAGGTCCAGTTGCGTCAGGTCAGCGCTTGCCCAGGAGGCCCGAAGGGCTCCACTCCAGGACCTTCAAGTCGAACCCGGCCTGCCGCTTCCCGGCGATCCAGTCCTCCAGCGCGCTCCGCGCCGAGGCCTCGTCGCCGAAGCGCTCTTGCGAACCGTCGCGGGTGATCAGGGTCGCCCCTTGCACGATGGCGGACGTGTACTCCGCCTTGGGCCCGCCGTGCTTCGCGAACTCCCGTTCGAGCGGCCCCCGGCCGGGAATCTCAGACGTGACGCGCAGGAAGTCTCCCTCGTAGCGGGCCTCCAGCCGTCGCAGCTCGAGCACGGCCGCGTCGGCGGTGCCGAAGGCGAAGCGGAACGTCCTCATCGACCCGTTGTTGGTGCCCGCGTGCAGTTGGATGACGGCGCCGAAGCGCTCGAGCTCCAGGAAGAGGTCGCCCCGCTTGCGCCAGAAGGTGGCGCGCTCCGAGGCGCGTTGCTTCACGTCGAGGGCTGGCGGCGCGTCCTTCCCGAAGAACTGCTTGCCGTCGAAGATCTGCAGGGGGAAGTTGCCCGGGCTCAGCAGCCACACCTCGCCGGTCTTCCGCTGCGCGTAGATGACATGCTTCGCCCGTGCCTTCTTCGACGCCTGGGCCGCGATCCCTTCGATGTCGAGGCCCTCCAGCTCTTCGGCGGTGGGGGCGTCCGGCTCGCGCGTCTGCCGGGGCTGGGGCGCGTCCGTGAAGGCAGGCTCGCTTCGTCGGATGCGCTCGAAGAGTGCGTCGTGGTGGATCTCTCCAAGGTCCAGGTCCCAGAGCGCGGGGAGGAGGAAGGTGGACGCGAGCGAGGCGGCGTCGTCCCCGGAGCGTCCATTCTCCAGGTGATGCTCGGCGTGGACCTGCCCGTAACAGGCCACCTCGTGATCATTCTCATCGAGGAAGCGCGTGCTGAGGTCGCCCGCCACCACGAGGCTGTCGTCGTTGTAGACGCCCTGGATGACATCCCGGACCTGGAGGTCCCCGAGGACCAGGACGTTGCCCGACGTCTGGAGCCCCCACGCTGAACAACGGCCGAGGACCACGAGGGTCGAGTCCGGCCCTTGGTCCTCCAGGACGCCCGCGACCTCCAGGTCGCCGAGCACGATGAGAGGGCGGGTGACGAGCAGCGAGCCAGGCGCCCGCGCGTTGCCCGTGACGACCCGGGTCTCCGAGACGGAACCGTCGAGCACCGCGTCCTCGGGCGCCAGGACCTCGCGCAGCACCAGGGCCGCGAGGCCAACGGGCGAGAGGGGACCGGGGCAGAGCGCCTGGATGAGCGACGCGGGCGTCAGCGAATCCTCCTCGTCAAAGACCTGGGCGAGCGATTCGACCGTGGGCTCGCCATGGTGCGAGAGCGCGTCGAGGACGGCCCCGTCAAGGCGGGTGAGGGTGGCCTCCGCGCGGGGAAGAAACTCGGTCTGGGTCAGAGGCATGCGCGCATCCTAGCTGCGCGAAACACAGTCAGGGCGTCCCCCGTGCGGTGCTTCTTGTCCCGGAGGGGCCACGGACGCCTCACTGGCGGGGTCTCGCGCCTTGCAACGGACCTCGTCCTCGCTGAGCATCGGTCCGTGTTTTCACTTCCCCCGGCGTCGTCACGCGACTCGAGCGCGAGCGCCAGTCCTCCACCCCCTCGCGTCCTGGCCGACGCCTTCGTGCGCACGCGCGTTCACGAGGGCGCGCTCGTGCTTGGCGCGGCGCTCTGCACCGCGGTGCTCGCGCAGGTCGCCATCGCGGTGCCGGGCTCACCGGTGCCCATCACGGGACAGACGCTCGCGGTCGTGCTCACGGCCGCGGCGCTCGGGCCCGGGCGAGGCATGGCCGCGCAGCTCGTCTATCTCCTGCTGGGGGCGGTGGGTCTGCCGTTCTACGCGAAGGCGGCCAGCGGTTGGGGCTCGCTCGTCGGACCGACGGGGGGCTACCTGGTGGCCTTCCTGCCCGCGGCCTGGCTCGTGGGCCTCGCCGCGCGCCGCGGGCTCGACCGGCGGCCGTGGACGGCGGTGGCCGTCTTCCTCGTGGGGCAGCTCGTCATCCTGTGCATCGGCATGGGCTGGCTCCAGGTGGCGGCCTCGCTCGATCTCGCGACCGCCTTCCACAAGGGCTTCCTGCCCTTCGTTCCAGGAGGGGTGCTCAAGGCCGCCATCGCCGCGCTGAGCACGTCCCTCGCATGGCGGCTCGCACGGGCTCGCGCTTCTCGCGCCATGGCTCGGTGAACCCAGGTCCAGGGCGCGCTCTTGACAGTGAACACTGTCGGGGAGCGCCCCCTCCCTCCAGGGCGGCTCCCCGGCTCGCGCGTGTTCGGACACGCACAGCGGCATGAGGCCTTGGGCCGCGCGTCGCGCTCGCGGTGATTAGCTGCCGCGCGATCCACCAGCCGCCCCCAGAGGAGAGCCCCATGCGCCTGCGCGCCGCCCTGATGACCCTTGCCTTCATGTCCCTCCTGTCCTTCGCGGGGCCAGCGCGAGGACAGGAGTCCGTGGCGCCCACGGACCCGAGCGGCGCTCCGGTCCCGGGTCCAGCCGAGGGCGCCTCGCCACAAGCCTCTCCCACGGCGTCCCAGTTCCCCCCGGCCTTCCCCGGCCAGACGAACGCCCCCGCCGTCACGTCACAGACCCGCTATCAGGTCACGGAGGTGGCCTCGGGCTTCAACTACCCCTGGGCCGTCGCCTTCCTGCCCGACCGGCGGATGCTGGTGACGGAGAAGCACACCGGCAACCTCTTCATCGTCACGCCCGAGGGCGTGAAGTCCCCGCCCATCGCCGGCCTGCCCCCCGTGGATGGCAGGGATCAAGGCGGCCTGCTGGACGTGGAGGTCTCGCCCGACTTCGCCACGAGCCGCCTCATCTTCTGGACCTATTACGAGCCTCGCGCGGCCGGCAACGGGCTCGCGGTGGGGCGCGGGAAGCTCAAGGAAGGCGCACAGCCCCGCATTGAAGCCTTGCGGATCATCTTCCGCATGAAGCCCACGCTCGACTCGACGATGCACGCGGGGGGGCGCCTGGTGTTCCATCCCGACGGCACCTTGTTCGTCACCCTGGGGGAGCGCTCCATCCTCCCGGGCCGCGTCCAGGCTCGAAAGCTGAACAGCCACTTCGGGAAGACGGTCCGCATCAACCCTGACGGCACGGTGCCCGCGAACAACCCCTTCGTGAATCGCAGCGACGCACGGCCGGAGATCTACTCCCTGGGCCACCGCAACGTCCTGGCCGCCGCGCTCGACAGCCAGAACCGCCTCTGGGAGGTGGAGATGGGGCCGCTTGGCGGCGACGAGCTCAACCTCATTGGCGCGGGCAAGGACTATGGCTGGCCCACCATCGGTTACGGCAGGGAGTACTCCGGCGCGCCCATCCATCAGAGCGCCCAGGGCCCGGGCATGGAGCAGCCGGTCTACTTCTGGGATCCGGTCATCGCTCCCTCCGGGATGACCATCTACTCCGGGAACCTCTTCCCGGAGTGGAAGGGCAACTTCTTCATTGGCGGGCTGGCCGGTCACGCCCTGGTGCGGCTGGTGATGAAGAACGACCGGGTGCAAGGCGAGGAGCGGATGCACCCCGCGGGGAACGCCCGCATCCGCGACGTCGTGCAGGGCCCCGAAGGCGCGCTCTATCTGCTCACGGACGATCCGAACGGCCGACTGCTCAAGATCACGCCGCGCTGAACGTCCTCCGCCGCGTCACTGTCCGCCCGGCGTCGTTGCTCCTGCCTGGAGAGCCGATGGTGTACGCAGTGCGCTTGTCTACGATGGCTCGCACTCGCAACCAATACACGGGGGGTGGACTGTGCTGTTCCGTGCGTGGCGTTTCGCAGTCATGGCTGTATGGGCATTCACGGCGACGGCCGGGGCACAGTCCCTGGACCCGGCGGTCGCGGGTCAATGGACGCCCGTCCAGAACTGGCCCTATTCCGCGGTGCACACCCACCTGCTGCCAACCGGCAAGGTGATGTTCTTCTCCGAGTTCGCGGACGGTGACAACCCGACGCTGTGGGACCCGCAGACCAACGTCATCACGGCCCTCCCCAAGGCGGGCTACAACATCTTCTGCGCGGGGCATGCCTTCCTGCCGGACGGCCGCCTGCTCGTGGCGGGGGGGCACATCACGGACGACTCGGGGCTCCCCTACGCCACCATCTTCAACCCCTTCACCAACACCTGGACGCGGCTGCCGAACATGAACGCCGGCCGCTGGTACCCCACCGTCACCACGCTCCCCAACGGGGAGATGCTGGTCATCGGAGGCGCCAAGGAGGACACGAGCAAGAACCTGATTCCCCAGGTCTGGCAGCCGTCGAAGAACGCGTGGCGCAACCTGACCGGCGCGAGCCTCGAGCTCATGTACTACCCGTGGATGTTCGCCGCGCCCAACGGCAAACAGTTGATGGCGGGCTACTGGAAGCCCGCGCGCTTCCTGTCCACCGACGGCACGGGTTCGTGGACCACCGGGCCTCGCACCCAGTACGCGAACAGCCGCAACGCGGGGAGCGCGGCCATGTATGACGAGGGGAAGGTCATCATCACCGGCGGTGACAATCCCCCGACGAACAACGTGGAGGTCATCGACCTCAACGCGGCGAATCCCGTCTGGCGCACGGTGGCCCCCATGAAATACGTGCGCCGCCAGCACAACTCCACGCTCCTTCCCGACGGGACCGTGCTCGTCACCGGCGGCCACAGCGGCCCGGGGGTCGACAACCCCCGGTTCCCCCGCTTCGAAACCGAGCTGTGGAACCCCACCACCGAGACCTGGTCCGAGCTCGCTCCCAGCTCCGCCTATCGCGGGTATCACTCCACGACCCTGCTCCTGCCGGATGGGCGGGTGCTCTCCGCGGGCAGCCGCGGCATCCGCACCATGCAGGTGTTCTCTCCGCCGTATCTCTTCAAGGGCACCCGACCCACCATCACCGCCGCGCCCGCGTCCGTGGCCTACGGCGAGAAGTTCCAGGTCACGACGCCCAACGCCGCGGCCATCTCCAAGGTGTCCTGGATCCGGCTGGGCTCCGTCACCCACGCGTTCGATGAGAACCAGCGCTTCCAGTGGCTGAAGTTCACGGCCGGCAACGGCGTGCTCACCGTCACCGCGCCCACCAGCGCGAACGGGGCCCCGCCGGGCCACTACATGCTGTTCCTGCTCAACGCCAATCGCGTCCCCTCGGTGTCGAAGATCATCCGCATTGGCGGAGGCACCTCGACGTCGGACCCCACGGACCCGCCGCCCAACTCCGGGTTCACCGCGGTGGCCTTCGGCGCGGAGTGGAAGTACGACGACCGCAACGTGGACCCGGGGCCCGGATGGACCTCGCCCACCTTCGATGATTCCTCCTGGAAGAAGGGGCCGGGGCAGCTCGGCTACGGCGACGGTGACGAGGCGACGGTGCTGACCGCGACGACGCCGCGCCAGCCCAGCGTGTATTTCCGCCACAAGTTCATGCTGCACGGCATGGTGGACGCGGCCACGCTCAAGGTGCTGTATGACGATGGCGTCGTGGTCTGGCTCAACGGCACCCAGGTGTTCTCCAAGCTGGTGGACAACATCGCGCACAGCGCCTACGCCCAGGGCTCCAGCGTCGACAACGCGATCAGCGAAGGCCCCATCCCCGGCGCTCGCTTCGTGATGGGGGAGAACACGCTGGCCGTCATGGTGAAACAGGCGAACGCGACATCCAGCGACATCTCCTTCGACCTGGAGCTCAAGGTCGTCACCGAGGAGGATGCCCACTCCTCGCTCCTCCTGGAGAGCCCCAACGGCGGAGAGACGCTGCGCCCTGGAAACGTCCAGACGCTGCAATGGATGACCCACGGCGCGGGCATCAACACCGTGCAGCTCCAGTTCTCGCCCAACAACGGGAAGGACTGGACGACCGTCAAGACGGGCATCCCCAACACCGGCTTCTATGACTGGACGGTGCCGCATACGGAGACGTCCGCGGGCCTGCTGCGGATCGCGGACTCGGCGCGGTCGGACGTCTCCGACCAGACCGACGGGGTCTTCACCATCTCCGCGAGCCCGAAGTTCCAGGCCATCGCCTTCGGTGAGTACTGGAAGTTCGATGACCGCAACGTGGACCCAGGCAGCGCCTGGACGTCGCTGGCCTTCAACGACAGCGCGTGGCGTTCGGGCCCTGGCAAGCTTGGCTACGGGGTGGGGGACGAGCACACGATGCTCAACAAGACGAACCCCAGTCAGCCGACCCTGTACTTCCGCAAGAAGCTCACCCTGGTGGACGCCATCCGCTCCGCCAGCATCCGCGTGACGCATGACGATGGCGTGGCGATCTGGGTGAACGGAAAGCCCGTGTACTCCCGGTACATGGACAACGGCTTCGCCCACGGGGTCTTCGCGAGTGGCATCTTGAAGGACCCCATCACCAGCACGGCCACCTTCGACGGCGCTCCCTTCGTGGTGGGCGAGAACATCATCGCGGTGATGGTGAAGCAGGCGAACGGGGAGTCACACGACGCGGCGTTCGACCTGGAGCTGAACCTGGAGGCGAAGTAGCAACGCCGGATGCGCCCGGGACGTGACTCCCCGGGCGCATCCGCTGGACTCCCCCCTGACGCGACCGCGCGGCTCAGCGCTTGGGACGGAAGGGGACGCGGGTCGAGGTCGTGGTGGTCACGTCGAGGCGACCGTACAGGCCGTGGCTCTCCATCCCCGGGCCCGCCGTGAAGAACAGCGTGTCGATGGGCTGGTTCTGGAGGCCATTGCCGAAGCTGAGCGCCCAGAGACCATCAATCGCGATCGGCTTCCCGCTGCTGTCCTGGAGCTGGGCGTCGAAGGTCCCCGTCGCGGCGTCGAAGGCGTTGATGGTCCCGTCGCCGAAGTTGCCCACCAGCAGGCGCCCGGCGAACCGCCCGAAGCTGGCCGGCGCCACGGCCATGCCCCACGGCGCGTTCAGGTTGCCCGCGGAGACCAGGCGGCGGATCAGGTTGCCGTTCGGGTCGAAGACGTTGACGTAGCCCAGGCCCGCGCCCGACACGTTGTCACGCATCTGCTCGTCCTGCTGCGCGTAGCTCACGTAGAGGTCGCCGTTGATGTTCTGGATGCCGAACGGCGCGAAGCCGGCGGGCAGGTTCGGGTCGGTGAAGTTTCCGCCGAGCGTGGCCGGCGCGAACGTGTTGTCGAACACATCCACCTGCCCGTTGTGGAAGTCGGTCGCGTAGAGATAGGACGCCGTGCCGTTGTTCGCCACGGCGACGCCCTTGTAGACCGAGTTCTTCCCGGAGTTGTCCACCGTGAGGATGGCGTTGGCCGGAGCGGCCAGCGGCGACCAGGCCGCCACGATGCCCTGCTCCGTCACGAAGATGAAGCGGGCAGCCCCACTGGCGGTCCCCTGGGAGACCACGAAACCATCGGAGCCGTTGTAGGCGACGCCGGTGGGGCTCGAGGGCGCCGTGGCGCCCGTGGGCACCGGGATGGTGACCACGAGCGGCTGCGCGTTCCCATCGCCGTCATAGAGCGTCGCCACGCCCGTCCCGTTGTCGGCCACCCACGCCACGCCGAACGGATTGAAGGCGAGCCCCCAGCTGTTGATCAGATTGGGATCGGTGTGGTCCGCGGCGGCGGCACCGTCGGAGACGAGGTTCTTCTGGGTATAGGCGTTGGGAAGGTCAGTGGGTGCCTGGGCGTACGCCGCTCCAGGAAGTCCCACGACGGCAAGCGACAGCCCCAGCACATACCCGCCATACCGCAGCCCCAGTTCGCGAATCGACGTTGTCCTCATGGTTCCCCCCTCGAGATGTCGTGCTGCTGCGAACTTCTCTTCTGGTTGAAAGCTGAGAAGGGTGGGCCCACGCCGCAATCGGCCCTGTTGCGCCGAGAAATGATTGCCAGTGCGTATTGCCCACCACTCAACGCGCTGAAGGGGGGTCGAAGCCCGCTCCGAAACACATTCCGGCGCGCGCCGTATCAGGGGGCCTTCATGTCCAGGTGGGGTGTCGCCTGGAATTCTCCGCGGCGATACCTGACGCAATGCCTGTCGGATGGCGGACCCGTTTCAGGTCAGCCCGGCTCGCCCTCGATGCATGGTTGGTTATTCGTGCATTCCATGGATGCCGGCGGTCCCTGCGACAAAAGGTATTTCGCCGGGCCGCCGGCTCGCGAGTCGAGCGGAATGGAGCGGAACATGAAGGTGAATCGAGTGGCCACGGTGTGGCGTTTACTAAGTGCGGCGCTGGCGTGCGCGGTCCTGAGCGCGTGCGGAACCGGTCCCGAAGAGAAGGAGTCCTCCACCGACAAAGCGGTGGCGGATTCGGAAGAGTCCCTGTCGCAGCGGGCGGTGGCGGATCCGTACGCGGACGCGGTGATCGCCAGCGGCGTCATTGGCGTCCTCAATCCGAATAACGCCGTTGGCCCGCCGGATGGACAGACGGCCAACTTCCTGGCCGTGCTGGGCGGCGCGCTGACGCTGGACATGGGCGCGGGAGAAGAGGGCACCGGGCCGCTGCGCATCTACTACCGGGGGCTTTCGCTGGCGGTGGTCGCGCAGGTGGACTTCCTGCGCGCGGACATGAGCGTCATCAGCACGGGGCAGGCGAACCTCGTCGAGCTGGGCCTCGGCACCTATACGGCGCTCGTCCCCTATACCAGCACCACCCCGTACCGCTACGTGAGGCTGCGGGGCGGTATCGCCGCCCTCTACAACGTGGACGCCGTGGAGGCGACCGGGCCGCTCTGTGGTGACGGGAAGGTGAGCCCCGGCGAGCAATGTGACGACGGTAACCGCACGTCGGGCGATGGCTGTAGCAGCACCTGCTCGGTGGAGTCTGGCTATACCTGCACGGGGCAGCCCAGCGTCTGCACGGACATCAACGAGTGCACCAACGGCACCGCGCAGTGCTCCACGAACGCGACGTGCACGAACACCCCGGGCAGCTACTCCTGCACGTGCAAGGCCGGCTACACGGGCAACGGAAAGACCTGCACGGACATCAACGAGTGCACCAACGGCACCGCGCAGTGCTCCGTGAACGCGACCTGCACGAACACCGCGGGCAGCTACACCTGCGCGTGCAAGGTGGGCTACACGGGCAACGGGAAGACCTGCACGGACATCAACGAGTGCACCAACGGGACCCACACCTGTCTGCCGAGCCAGCGGTGTGTGAACCAGCCGGGCGGCTTCGACTGCATCCCCGGCAGCTGCCCGCCTCCTCAGGTGAAGTGCGGCTCGCTGTGCGTGAACGCGTTCACGGACACGCGCAACTGCGGCTGCTGCGGCAACACCTGCGCCGCGGGGAAGAGCTGCTCGTCAGGGGTCTGCGGTGCCGGCTTCACCGTGGAGATCAACGCGACGTGGTCTCGTGACAGTGACGAGGACCTGGTGGTGCGGGCGCCCACGGGCGAGATCATCGTCTACGACAACCGCGGCATCGACCCGAACGCCCTGGAGCATCGCGGCGCGCTGCCCGAGGGGGGGGCGCCTCCGAGCGGCACCTATGACGTCTGCATCAAGACCGCGAGCGTCCCGCTGATGCCCAACAGCTTGAGCCCGGCCCCGTACACCGCGACGCTGAAGCGGCCGGGCCAGGGGGACCGTCTGATGACCGGTGTGGTCGTCGACGCCGAGGCGGGAATCGACTGCCGTCCGGGTGATCCTTCCTACATCGGGTCCATCACCCCGGCCGGAAACTAGACGGGCGCTCTCGCTTCGAGAGCGCCATGCCGTGGCTGGGGCCGGACCTCCGGCTCCAGCCGCGGTGAACAGCGTCGTCCTCCAGGTCCGCGCTCAATGCTCCGGGGGGAATGGCGGTAGATCGACGATGAACTTCGCACCCAGGCCGGGCGCGCTCTCCACGAAGATGCGGCCGCCGTGCGCGTCGATGATCTGTCGCGTGATGAAGAGCCCCAGCCCCAGGCCTCCATAGTTGCGCGAGGCCGCGCGCTCGAAGCGCTCGAAGATGCGGCCCTGGGCCTCCGGTGGGATGCCCATGCCGTGGTCCTCGATGCTCAGCCGCGCCCTCCCCGCGTGGAGCACCACCTCCATCCGGATGGGGCGCCCCGCGCCATACTTCATCGCGTTCGTCAGCAGGTTGAGCATGACCTGCTCCAGGCGCAGCCGGTCCCACCGCCCCCACACCGGCGTCGGGGCCACCAGCTCGAAGGCGCAGCCGGTCTTCTCGAACTGCTCGGTCAGGTGGCTGACCACGTCGCGCGTCACCGCCACCAGGTCCATCTCCTCCAGCCGCAGATCCAGCCGCCGCTCGTTGATCCGCGACACGTCGAGCAGGTGATCCACCAGATGCGACAGGCGCATCAGCTGGTCCTCGAAGACCTCCAGCATCCTGGACACCCTCTCCACGGGCAGCGGTCCCGGGCGCGAGAGGGTGGACTCCATCTGCTGCACGCGCAGCTTCATGGAGGTCAGCGGGGTCTTCAGCTCATGGGAGGCGATGGACAGGAACTCATCCCGCGCGCGGATGGACTCCTGCGCTGACGTGTAGAGCTGGGCGTTGTCGATGGCGAAGGCCGCTCGACGGCCGAGCTCCTCCGCCAGCGCCAGCTCCGCTGGCGAGTACGCGTGCCCCGGCCGGGTGGAGATGAGGTACAGCGCGCCCAGGGTCCGGCCTCGGGCCTGGAGGGGGACACCGAGCGACGGCCGGCCCTGGAGCGTCTGGATCGCCGCCCACCGCTCCTGCGTCAGGGCGGTTGGATCCAGCAGACCCTTCGACGCTCCCAAGGCCTCGGACCTCCCCGTGGACAGGACCCACGCCGGGCCGTGCGGGGAGCCCGAGGCAGGCGGGTGGCGCTGGAGGAACTCCCGGACGTCCCTGGCGCGAGCCGGCACGCTGTCCGCCACCGCCACGGGTTGCAGGGACGCCCCTTCGGTCCGCACGAAGACGACACACAGGTTCGCGAGGTTGGGCACCGCCTGCTCGGCGACGCGCTGAAGCGTGGTCTCGTAGTCCAGCGAGGTCACCAGCTCCCGGCTCGCCTCGGCCAGGAAGCGCTGTGACGCCTCCATCCGCTTCTGCTCGGTGATGTCGGTGGCGATTCCACAGAGCGCATAGGCCTTCCCGCTGGAGTCGAGGAGCGGGAACTTCTGCGTGAGGTGGATGTGGGGCCCATCATCCTGGGGGATCTGCTCCTCCCTCTCCACGGAGGACACGGTCCGGAAGGCGTCCTCGTTGGTCTGGTGCAGGGCTTCGGCTGTCTCTCGGGGGAAGACGTCGAACACGGTGCGCCCGGCGACCTCCTGACGGCTTCGGTGGAACAGCCGCTCCCACTGGCGGTTCACGAAGATGTAGCGCTCCTGCGTATCCAGCAGGAAGAACACCGTGGGCGCGTTGTCCAGGATGGCCCGCAGCCGCATGTCGCTCTCGCGCAGCGCCTCCTCCGCGCGCTTCCGCTCGGTCACGTCGATGAGCACCGCGAGCGAACGGGCCACGCCGCCGGCGGGGTCCCGCTCCGCGATGGCGGACAAGAGGACGTCGATGGGTTGCCCGTCCTTTCGCACGATCTGGTACGGCACGTCCCGGCAGAAGCCCGTCCGGAAGTAGTCGGGGAGGATGACCTCGCTGGCGTAGCGCCGGGACTCCGGCGTCAGGAACTCCACCGAGTCCCGCCCGATGACCTCCGCGCGCTCATAGCCCAAGGTGTCCAGCCAGTAGTCGCTGACGCTGATGATCCGCCCCTCGCGGTCGATGGAGTGCATCATCACGGGGGTGTTGTTGTAGAGGGAGCGGTACTTCTCCTCGCCGGCGCGCATCGCATCCTCCGCCCCCTTGAGGTCGGTGATGTCGTTGAAGACGGCGACCCCCCCGTGAAGCACGCCCTCCTCGTCGAGGACCGGGCTGGAGCTCACGAGCAGCCAGGCCCCCGCCGGCCTCGCGGCGTTGCGCACGAAGACCTCCGTGCGGCTCACGGACTCGCCCCGGATGGCACGGGCGATGGGCAGGCGCTCGGAGGGATAGCGCGTGACCTGATCCGGCAGATAGAGGCCGTAGCGCTCCGACCACTGGCTGACGGGCACGTCCGGGGGGCCCATGCCCAGGATGTGTTCCGCCGCCGGGTTCATGAACACGAACCGCTGGTGCTCGTCCGCCACGATCACCCCTTCGCCCATGCTGGCGAAGACGGATTCAAGGACGCGGCTGTGCCTCGAAGGAGTCCCATCTGGGGTCGGAGGTGATGGGCTGTCGTGCAGGCGAGCCATGGGTCGGGGCAGGGGAGGAGCGTCCCCACTTCGAGGAGAGCCCCCTCTTCCCTCAATGATGGTGGCTCCCTCCTTGCCGCCAAGCCGTCCGCCAGGCGTCATCGCCCCGGCTGTCGCTTGGCCGCGCGCTGCTGGGCCCGATGCAGGGGAGGGGGCCGCACCTGCGCGCGGCCTCCTCGAAGCCCTCGGCGGCGGCCAGGCCCGCTCGTCTCCGGCGCATCGCCGCTCTACACTGCCGGCCTCCTGGAGGCTGGATGCACTCGAAGAGACTTCACCGGTCGCGCGCGACCGCGGTGTTCTCGCTGGCCGCGGGGGTCGTGCTGGCCTGCGCGGCGGGCTGCTCGGGCGATGACGGGGCGGACGTGGACGTGCCCAACCCGTTGACCAACCCCAAGGACGGTCCGCCCGCTGGAAATCCGAACGCGGAGGCCACGTGCGGCGTGCCCGCCGAGGCAGGCCTCGCTGATGTCTCCAGGCCCACCACCGTCGTCGGGACGGGGACGCCCGCGAGCTGTACCTCCGACGCCTTCGTCGAAGCCGTGGCCCGGGGAGGCGTCATCACCTTCGACTGTGGACCCGAGCCCGTCACCCTCACGCTGGACAGGACCGCGAAGGTCTTCAACGACAAGGGGCCGGACATCGTCATCGACGGCAAGGGGCTGGTGACGCTCAGCGGCGCGGGCAAGCACCGCATCCTGTACATGAACACCTGCGACTCGAATCAGGTGTGGACGACCTCCCACTGCCAGAACCAGGACCACCCACGGCTGACGCTCCAGAACCTCACGTTCGTGGACGCCAGCTCCAAGAGCGAGAAGGAGTTCGACGGAGGCGGGGCGGTCTGGGTGCGGGGAGGGCGGGTGAAGGTCATCAACTCCCGCTTCTTCAACAACGCCTGCGCCGACGCCGGGCCCGACGTCGGAGGCGGCGCGCTCCGGGTGTTCAGCCAGTACGACGGGCTGCCTGTCTACGTGGTGAACACGACCTTCGGAGGCAAGCAGGGCTACGGCGGGGTCTGCTCCAACGGCGGCGGCATCAGCAGCATCGGGGTGTCGTGGACGGTCATCAACAGCCTGTTCTCCTACAACCGGGCCATCGGCAACGGCGCGAATCCCGCCAGCCCGGGCACTCCGGGCGGGGGCAGCGGCGGGGCCATCTACAACGACGGCAACACGATGACGCTGTCCCTCTGCGGCACGCGGATCGAGCACAACGAAGTCAACGCCCACGGCAGCGCCATCTTCTTCGTCAGCAACGACCACTCGGGCGACATCCGCATCGACCGCTCGGTCATCCAGCACAACGTGGGGGGCTCCTGGTACGCGACCTATCCCCAGATATCGAACCACCCGGATACGCCCATCAAGGTCACCAACTCCACGATCGAGTGACGGGCACGCCCCCCGCGCCGGGGGCGCCTCACCGCGTCAGAGGTTGCTCTCGTCGGTGTCGGGGTCGAGGCGGACCAGGTAGGGCGGGACGGTCCACTTCATGGCCTGCTCGACGTCCCCCTGCCGGCTCTTGCCGAAGAGCATGACGCGGGAGAGCGCCATGCCGCTGATGAGGCCCTTGTTCTTGAGGATGGCCTTGCGGAACTCGACGATGGTGTCCTTGAGGTGGGTGGTGTTGGGGCGCGACGCGATCAGCGCGTTCAGCATGCCCGCGGCGAGCATTCCCTTCTCGACCAGCGCGGAGAGCGCCTCCATGTACCCGTCGTATTCCTCCTTCGTGAGCAGGGGCCGGCGGCGGATCTTCTTGAGGAAGCGGAGCTTCGGGATCATCGGATCGGACTGATCGCGCAGCAGGCTGCCCATGAGCGGCACCTCGCCGTTCGGGTCGTTGTGGAAATAGGTCTGCGTGAGGTCCATGTCTCCCAGGGAGATGTCGACATCCATGTGGATGCCTCCCACGAAGTTGAGGTAAAGCAGCCGCGCGAGGTCGGAGAAGTACTTGACCTCATCCCAGTTGCGCTGCACCGCGGCGC
The DNA here is from genome assembly GCF_009909145.1 of Corallococcus silvisoli. Classification (NCBI taxonomy): domain Bacteria; kingdom Pseudomonadati; phylum Myxococcota; class Myxococcia; order Myxococcales; family Myxococcaceae; genus Corallococcus; species Corallococcus silvisoli. The sequence continues at coordinate 185,866 of NZ_JAAAPJ010000017.1, read as the reverse complement.
CCCCGACGAGCGTCGCGAGCTCCGAGAGCCAGTTGCTGGAGTCGTCGAGCTTTTCGATGGGCACCACCCGGAAGCCCGCCAGCTCCAACCTGCGCCGTTGGTTGGTGCGCGTCGGCCGCTTGTCCACGGGCTTCGGAGGGCGCTTCGAGAAGATGAAGATGCCCTCGGTCTTCTTGATCTCCCCGTCGAGGTGTCCATCCAGCACCCGCTCGACTTCGGCGGAGTACCACAGGTAGCAGGTCCAACCCGCCTGCTTGGCCCGCGCGCCGTCGGAGACCAGGTCGTCGACGACCGCCGGGCTCATCGGTCCGCCCGTCCAGAAGCGATGGATGTTCTTCGGGATCGCGTGCTGCGTGCCCATGGGCGACTTGAGGAGCCGCGAGATGATCAGCGCCTCGTCCGACTGGCTCGGATTCCAATACGTCCGGTCCTCCATGCCGCTCAGGATTCCCCGACGTGGCGTCGACGACACCTCCGTCAGCGAAACCGAGGTGCTGGTGGAGCGGAGCGACCTCTTGACGTCGAAGAGGGGGATGATCGTCTCGCCGACCGGCGGCCCCGAGGCGCCGTGAATCAGGCAGATCCCCAACGTGCAGAGCTCGCACGTGTCGCGCACCCACTCGCGGAGCAGCGCCTGACTTCGATGCCCGGGGTCGTGACAGATTCCCAGATCACAGAACGTACACATGGTCCGCGCCCTCGTGCGGTGGTCGAGCGGTGGACTCTCGCACTTCCCGCTCGGGATGGAAGCCCCCACGCGGAGCGGCGGAGGTCCCCTCCGACGGGGTAGGGTCCTGGGTTCCTCATTTCCCAAGGTTTCCATGACCTTCCGGCAATGCTTCCTCGCGCTCGCCGCGACCACGTTCCTGACGAGTCCAGCCCAGGCCAACACCGTGTATGGCGCCTGGCAGGGGTCGGGTGGGCAGAGCGCGTCCAGTCCGGGCAACCGGGCGTTCCTACTGGAGGTGTCGGCCGCATCCCCGCCCATGACCTTCACGCTGACGTCCTCCGTGGACGCATGGCTGTACCTGCTGGACGCGAACGGCACGGTGCTGGCCCAGGACGACAATGGAGCGGGCGGCACGGACTCGCGGCTGGCCGTCTCGCTGCCGTCGGGGAGCTACAAGCTGGTCGCGGCGACCGCGCTTTCGGGGCAGAGCGCGGAGTTCACCCTGAGCGCGGACGCGGCGGTGTTGCGCCATCCCAAGGCGCTGGAGGTCCAACCCACGAGCCGGTTCTCGTGGATCTACGATGATCACGGCACCGGGGCGAAGACCGACATCTCCGTCTGGTGTCCGGACCTCTCCCAGTCGCCGGGGTTCTTCTCGTTGGGGGATGTCGCGATGCCCAAGCGGGGGCAGGCTCCCGCGACCACGTTCGTGGTGCGGGGCGAGGGCGACCTGCTGGCGCGGCCGTCCAACTACAACCGGACCTGGACCGACGCCGGCTCGGGAGGAACGCACGACGTCTCCTTCTGGGAGCCGGTCGCGCCCGCGGGCTACACCTGCCTGGGCCACGTCGCGGTGCTGGGCTACTCCAAGCCCTCCACGGACCTCATCCGCTGCGTGAGGAGCGAGTACGTGCTCGCCGCCAACCCGGCCTGGGTCTGGGACGACAGCGGCTCTGGCGCGAAGGAAGACATCGGGGTGTGGCAGGCGGTGGCGCGCGACCATCGGGGCCTGCCCGCCTCCACCTTCATCTCCCGTCCCAGCCACGGCGACACGGGGGGAAGCCGCTACTGGGTGCTCAACAAGAGCGCCACGTCCAACGCGGAGCTGCGGGGGCTGCCGGTGGATGCGTGGACGGTGGCGGCCTTCGCGCCGCGCGTGTGGCTGCACCCGGACGAGGCCTACTTCCCGTCCTCCACGGAGTTCCATCTGGCCAACGTCCACGAGGAGAACGGCCACCTGGTGACGAACCAGGCGCTGGGCTGTGATTCCTGCACGGATCCGCGGTTCCTTGACGGGCAGCGTCCCAACCAGACGCCGGTCCCGGTCTACGCGCAGATCATCCCGCGCACCCAGGGAGGCCAGCCGACGAACGTGACGGACGTGCTGTATTGGACCTTCTACCCCTACAACAATGGCAAGCGGGTGTGCATTGGCTGGTATTCCCCCTGGGGGTGCGTGGGGGGCTATTCCACCTTTGGCAACCACGTGGGGGACTGGGAACACCTCACGGTGCGCTTCGTCGACGGGCGCCCCGCGCAGGTCTACCTGAGCCAGCACGCCAATGGTCAGACCTTCGCGTTCGGGGACAAGCCGGTCTTCCTCACCGGTTGGCATCCGGAGGTCTTCTCCGCCCAGGGTTCCCACGGGCTCTACCCAGACGCGGCCCGCCACATCTACGAAACCCTCTTCAACGGGGACTTCCTGGCGGACGACACCGGGGCCGGGCTCGCGTGGGACACCTGGAACCGCATCGTGGCCATCCCCTGGCAGCCGGCGGGCAGCTACACGGGCTCGCTGTCCTGGATGAACCTCACGGCGTACTGGGGCAACCCGGAGGGCGGCTGTGACAACCCCACGGGCTACTGCGTGAACAGCGGTGGTCCCTCGGCGCTGAGGAACCGGGCGGTATCTCAGCCGGAGTACATGACCCTGGAATAGCGCACAGGCTCCCGAGGCGGATGCGGCGCCGCTCAAGGACTCCCAGAATCTTGATCTGAGCGGTGCAAGCAGTCCCCCTTCCTTGTCAGACAGGGCGGCTACGACCCTGGTCCTGGATGCTTGACAAATTTCTGCCATTCTATTCCACTTCAATCAAGAACAAACCCGTGTAAGGGCATGGGGCGGCCCAGACTGTGAATGGCAAGCATCGCGCGTCAGCGCGCGGCTTCCGCCACGGGCATGCCCTTGCGACGACCCTGCAGTCATCCAGGAGGCTTCTCTTGACCACCACCGTCGGAGTGAAAGGCAGCGCGCCAGAGCTGTCGTCAAAACCCTCGGCAATCAATGAGCAAAGAGTGCGCGGCTTCTGGTCGGAGCTGGAGGTGCGCTACGGGAAGCTCCAGGCCACGGGCAGACCGCTGCGCCCGCTGGCCATCCGTTTGCCCAACGGGAGCGAACGGGTCTTCGGTGGTAGCGCCCCTCCTGTGTGCGTCGTGGATTTGAAGTCCGAGGCGGCCTTCGAGGCGTTCGCCTCCATGGACGAACTCACCATTGGCGAAGCGTACATGGCGGGTGACATCAGCGCGACCGGCGACATCCTCGAGCTCTTCAAGCTCCGGGACATCATGACCGACCGGCGCCCGCTCCAGTACGTCTGGACCAACCACGTCCGGCCCAGGCTCTTCGGTCAGGTCAAGGGTGACGTCGAGTTCATCGGCAGCCACTACGACGAACCCCCTGAGTTCTTCGAGCTGTGGTTGGACAAGGACATCCGCAGCTACTCCCACGGCTTCTTCGAGCGCGACGACGAGGCGCTCGAGGTCGGCATGAAGCGCAAGTTCCAGTATGCGATCGATGCCATCGGAGCCAAGCCTGGAGACCGCGTGCTGGACATTGGCGGAGGGTGGGGGTCTTTCGTCCAGTATGCCGGCGAGCAAGGCATCCACGTCCACTCCGTGACCATCTCGGATGAGTCAGAGGCCTACATCCGCAAGGTCATCGCCAACCGGGGCCTGTCGAACTGCCGGGTCGACAAGGTCCACCTCCTGGAGTTCTCGGCCAGGCCTTTCGACGGCATCGTCAACCTTGGCGTCACCGAGCACCTGCCGGACTACAAGCGCACCATCGCCAAGTATTGCGAGCTGCTGGCGCCGGGAGGACGCATCTACCTGGACGCTTACTCTGGCGACAAGTTCGGCATGAGCACCTTCGTGATGAAGTGGGTCTTCCAGAGCAACACCTCGCCCCTGTGCCTCCCCGACTACCTGAAGGAGGTCGAGCGCAGCAGCCTGGAGCTGCTCCAGGTCCAGAGCGACCGGCACAACTACTTCCTGAGCTGCAAGAAATGGGCGGAGAACCTGGACGCCCATCGTGAGGAGATCAGCGCCCGCTGGGGGGAGTTCCTCTGGCGGCGGTTCCACCTCTACCTGTGGTCCTCGGCGTTCGCCTTCCAGGACGGCATCCTCGGCGCGCATCGCCTCGTGATGGAGCAGTCGAAGGACTCGCATGGCCGCGCCATGCGCAATCCCAACGGGCAGCGGAGACGGCTTGTATGAAGGCCCCCCTGTCGGCGGCAGGTGAGCCGGACATCGAGGTCCTGAGCGAACAGCGCTCGGGATACCCTCGGGCCACGCCGCTCGGCTGGGACAACATCCTGTTCCATTTCGTCGGCGCCGCCGCGCTCCTCGGGCTGCTCGGCTGGGCGTCCTGGTGGTTGGCGCGGGCGGTGTTCGAGCTGGGCCTCGCGGCCGCCCTGCTCGCGCTCGGGCTGGGCACCGTGGTCGGCCTGTTCGTCGCCGACCTGCTCTCAGGGATCGCCCACTGGGCGTTCGACACCTGGTTCGACGAGCACCATCCGATCTTCCACCGGATGGTGCTCGTTGTCCGGGAGCACCACATCGCCCCTCAGGAGATGTTTCGCTACCCCTTCTACAACGACACGGGGCAGCTCTCCGTCATCGCGCTCCTGCTCACGGCGCCGGTCCTGCTCCCGGTCACCCTGTGGGCGCCCGCGTCGGTGCCCGCGGTCGCGGGGGTCTGGGCCTGCGTGCTCTTCGCGGTCTGCTTCGTGTTCATGCTGGAGTTCCACAAGAGCGGCCACCGTCGGCCCGTCCGCGGTGTCACCCGCGTGCTCCAGGGCTGTCACCTGCTGCTCAGTCCCCGACATCACTGGCAGCACCACTCCGGCGCCTACGACACGCACTATTGCCTCATCAACGGCTGGGCCGACCACGTCATGGACGCCATGGGAGGCTGGCGTACCCTCGAGCGCGTCATTCAGCGTTGGACCGGCGCGGTCCCCCGCTCGAACGACGACGTGTGGCTGGAGACCTGGTTGCCGCCCCGGCGCAGGGCCTTGTGGTCCGAGGCGAGGGGCGACAAGAGTGATGTGGGGCGCGTGACTTCGACGCGCAAGGAGAGTCCATGACGAGGGCATTGACGGTGCGGAACTACGTTGACCAATGGCTGTCTGGGGAGGCCTCCCCGCCACCGGTCGTCGAGTTGATTGGCATTCGTCTGATCGGCTACACCGAAGGGGAGGGCAAGGCCGCGCTCCCGGCGGGCAAACGCCATCACAACGCCATGGGCACGGTCCACGGCGGAGTGCTCTGCGACCTCGCGGATGTCGCCATTGGCGGCGCGGTGGTCTCGACCCTGAATGAGGGCGAGAGCTTCACCACCCTGGGCCTCCAGATTGAGTACTACCACGGGGTGGTGGAGTCGCTGCTGACCGCCACGGCGAAGGTCGTCAAGCGGGGCTCGTCGGTCGTCTTCTGTTCGTGCCGCATCGAGGACGCGGAGGGGAACCACGTCGCGCAGATGAACTCCACGTGCCTCATCCGGAAGCCGAGGAGCTAGGGTCATGGATGGATCGAGACTCGCCGGCGCGAGGACGCTGCTCGGGTTGGCCGTTGACGTCGCGCTGCGCGGTCTCTATCCGCTCCTGGCCCTGGGCGCCGTGTGGGGCGTCCTCCTCTGGGGCCCCTGGCCCTCCGCCGTGGGCTTCTTCGCGGTGTTCCACGTGCTGAGATACGCGGAGCAGCACTTCGGTGCCGCCCGGCCGCTGCCGCCCGAGCGACGGCTGCGGCGGACCCGCCTGCTGGCCCACCCGGAGGACATCCACGTCGTCGTCTACATGCTGCTGTACTGGGCCGGGCTCGCCAGCGCCTTCGCCATCTACCTGGGCCCGGAGAGCGGAGCCTGGACCCCGGCCGACCGCGTGGGGTTCTGTCTGGCGGCGGGCCTCTGGCTGGGATTGGCTGGCGCCGTGAATACCGGCATCAACTATCACAGCCATACCCACCGCGGCATCTTCAAGAGCCGCTGGCTCAACCGCTGGGTGGGGCGCGTGTGGACGATTCCGGGCGGCTTCCCGGCCTTCTTCTGGAGCTACAAACATCTGGTCGTGCACCACAAGCACCTGCATGAGCAGGCCGATTGGGTCCAGCCGAAGCGTGCGGAAGACGGCCGCTACGAGAACCTCTATCGGTACATCCTGCTCTACTGGCCCTGGCGCTGGGCGCGTCACTTCTACGTCGACTTCTCCAGGGCGAAGCCCGCGGTGCGACGCAGGGCGATTCGGGAGCTGGTGTTCTTCCTGGTCTGCTGGTCCCTCCCTTTCTTCGTTGACGTGACGCTGGGCCTGGGCATCTGGTTCTTCCACCAGTGGGTGAGCAACGTCGGGGTCATGGGGCCTGGCATGTATGCCCAGCACGCGGGGGGGACGAACGAGCGGCGGCTCAGCCACTCCAACACCTTCCTGTGCGCGTTCTTCAACAAGACCATGTTCAACGCCGGCTTCCACATCGAGCACACCGCGCGCCCCGGCGTGCACTGGAGTGAGCTGCCCGCGCTGCATGAGTCCATGAAGGACGAGCTGATCGCAGACGGGGCGCATGTCCTGCCCTACGGAATCTTCAAGGGCGCGGGGTTGCTGAGCTCCGTGTTCAACCCCGACGCTGGCTATGAGCAGTTCATGCGGGGCGAGCCGGACAGCGGTCGCCCGGAGGAGTCCCCCCGCGTGATGGGCAGCGCGGGGTAGCCGCGCGGGTGTCAGCGCCGCGCCGTGGCCGGGCGCGCCTGAGGAAGCGCCCTCACGAGCACCCAGGTGATGACGAACCCTCCCAGGGGCTGCTCGACCAGCAGGTGCCAGGAGAGGTCCAGGGCAATCCCCACCGGCGTCGCCTCCCGCACGGCGAAGATCATCACGGACATGGGCGCCACCGCGACCATGCCCATCACAAACCCGAATCGCAGCCCGGCGAGCCCGACGCGTTGGTCCGGAGCAGGGCGGGGCGCGACCCAGGCCATGGAGAGCCCCAGCAGCAGATACCCCAGGAAGAGCAGCGGCACGCTCACCTGGGAGAAGCCGTTCCCTGGAAAGAGGTTCTGGACGTAGAACTCGGAGAGCAGCAGGTGATGCCACCCGAAGGCGGCGATCCACATGGCCAGGGTGCCCGCGCCTCCCGCCAGCAGGGTGCTCCGGTAGTCAGCGGCAATCATCGTGGTCGGGTCCGTTCCACCAAAGGAAGACGTGGACCCGAGCGTGGCAGATTCCCCGCACCGCAACCAGTCCTGCGCGCGCGGGCGTGACGGCAGGGGCTCTACTCCTCCTTGTCCTTGAGCCGCAGGGTGTCCGCCTCTTCATACATCTGGACCAGCGCCTTGGCGGCCCCCGTCGGGTCGCCATCGATGTATGCGTACATCCCTTGCAGCGCTTCGAGCAAGGAGTGGCGATCCGGGGTCAGGATTCCGCCGCGAATCCACGAAGCGTCGTTCAAGTACTTGTCGAGCCAGTGCATGGCCACGCTGTAGCCGACGAACATCCGCTCGTTCTGATCCAGCCCGAGGGTCTCGCAGAACTTGAGCACCTTCATGATGGTCGCGGAGGCCCCAAACATGGTCGTTGGCGCGTAGTAGTCCTTCTCCCCGTATTTGACGACGGCGTGCCTGTCCCACGGAGAGATCCGGATGAGGGCGCTGTGGATGAAGTCCCCCACGCCGGTCGGGAACGAGAAGGTCGTGGCCAGCTGACCGACCTTCCACGTGAAGCGAGACAGCTCCTCATTCGTCTTGGACTTCATGCGCTGCTCTTTTTTGTTGTTCTCCTTGAAATGCTTCCGGATGTCGTCCTTGTACGACTCAGCGCAGATGATGAAGGATCCGCCCAGCAGGCAGATCGCCTGATCCGTCCAGCCCATCTCCAGCCCGACATTCTTCTTCACGAGCGCGAAGGCCTGGTCGGGAGTGTGCGTCCGCTTGGAGGAGTCGAACACCGCCAGCGTCCCGCTGTATGGGTGGATCTTCGACGTCGGGTGCTTGTCGATGTAGTCTTCGAGGACGGTGTATGCCTTCGTGAGCGCCGTGGACGTTGTCTCGACGGATTTCTTGAGCTGGGTATCCAGTGCGATCCGGTCCCACGTCCACTTGCGAATGACGTGCTTGGCGGTTCTGGGCCACGGGAAGACATCCCATTGGGACCGCATGTCGAATTTGTCGACGTCTGACTTGAGGATGAGGCTGTTCTTCTCCGAGCTTGACAGTCTTCCGTAGTGGCCCCGGTATCGCGTCGTGTAGACAAAGGCGAGGAAGTAGAGCCCCAGCAGAAAGAGGCCGCCGGCGCCGGGGATGCCCGAGAGCCAGGCCATGACGAGCAACAGGAAGTACTTGAACATGGTCGCACCGACGAACGCGCTTGGGGGGAGGGAAGGCTTGCGGGCCAGCCGAGGATGAACCCATGGGCGTTTGTTTGAGTCAATTCCCCAAGGGGATGCATGTGTTTCACGGGTCCCGGGAGGTTGGGTCCGCTGTGAACCCCTGGGGAGATGAGACGTCCCGGAGGGCCGGGGCTCCTGCCGGTCGGGGACTCTGTTCGGTGGCTCGCGCTCGCGCCTGCCCAGCCCTGTGAGCGCACGCTGGGCGGCATGCGTCAACACCCGCGCTGGACCGGGGCCCCGTACCTGAGAAGGGCCTGCGTCTCCATCCATCCGCCTCGTGCGGCAGGGACTCTCCGCACCTGCCGTTCCACCCGTAGCACTCGAGAGGTCACTCAATGAGCCAGGAACAGTTCTCCGCGCAGGGGCAGCAGCTGTTTGGCGAAGCCCTCAAGGCCCGCATCGTCGACACCGTGCACGAGCGCGTCGTGTCCGGACTGGAGGAGCGGATCGGCATGGAGCTTCGCGACCGCGTCGGCGACGCGGTCCGCAGCGCGTTGAGTGAGCGGATGATGAACATGCATCCGGGGAGCGGTGGGGGGCAGCCGTTCGACGCGGACCTGCTCGCGGAGGCCGTCCATCACCGCCTCACCGACATCATCCGTGACCGCGTCCAGAGCGGCGTGCATGAGCGCGCTCGCGAGGTGCTCCGGGAGCGGATGGGAGAGGCGCTGCGGGGGGCCCTGTCCGAGAACTGGATGAGCATCCAGCAGGGCCACGGGCAGTTCGACACCCACCGCATCGCGGAGCGCGTGCGCACCCGGCTGGAGGACTCCCTGCGCGACAAGATCGGCTCCGTCGTGCGCGAGCGCGTCCGCGACGTCATGCGTGAGCGGCTGGGCGAGGCGCTGCGCACCGCGATGATGGAGAGGAGGATGGGCATGGAGGGCTTCGCGCCGATGGACCCCGAGCGCATCGCCGAGGCCATCCGCGTCCAGCTCGCCGACAGCGTGTCCGAGCGGATCCACGCCATCGTGCGCGAGCGCGTCCGCGACGCGCTGAAGGAGCGCATGGGGGACGCCCTCCGCTCCGCGCTGTTCGAGCGCAGGATGCAGGGCTTCGGGCAGATCGACCCGGAGCGCATCGCGGAAACCCTCCGCGAGCGCGTCGCGGACAGCATCCGCGAGCGTGTCCAGAACGGCCTGCGTGAGCGCGTGCGCGACGTGCTGCGCGAGCGCCTGGGCGACGAGCTGCGCACCCGGATGGGCGAGCGCCACATGGGCTTCCAGCCGCAGGGCTTCGCGCCGATGGACCCCGAGCGCATCGCCGATGTGCTCCGGGCGCGTCTCGTCGAGACCCTCCACGAGCGGCTGGCCAGCAACCTCCGTGAGCACCTCCAGGACGTGCTGAGGGATCGGCTGGGGGACGCCATCCGCGAGTCCATGGGCTCCATGGGTCCGATGGGGCAGATGGGCCCGATGGGCCCGATGGGGCCCACGATGCGCGGCGGGTTCGGTGAGCCGCACATGGGGGGCTTCCATTCTCACGGCCCCGTCCAGGTCGACACCGAGAGCATCGTGGCCGCGGTCCGCGAGCGCGTGGGCGAGGACCTTCGGGAGCGCATGGCCGACGTCGTCCGTGAGCGCGTCAGCGAGGCGGTGCGCAAGGAGCTGAAGAACGGCGTCGTCACCCAGCCCCTGGCCTGACGGGCGCCGCATTCAGGGGCGGGCAACGGCCCCATGGACGGAGGCCCTGGATTTCCGCGTTCGCGGAGGTCCGGGGTCCTCTTCCGTGAGGAGCGCTGGGGTCGCCGGTCCGGCGGGAAGGCGATAGGGGGGATGCGCCCTGGGGGGCCTGATAGGGTGCGCGGGTGACGCCCAAGACCGGCCTGAATGACGGCTATGTGTACCGCGAGCGGATTGGGGCCGCCGCCGGGCGCAGTGTGCTTGCCTACCTCACGGACACGTACCGGCACTCCACCGAAGCGGAGTGGCGCGCCCGCTTCCTGCGCGGTGAGGTGCAACTGGACGGTGTCACGGCGACCGGCGCTGAGCTGCTCCGCGCCCGCCAGGAGCTGTGCTGGCACCGCCCCCCGTGGCAGGAGGCGGAGACGCCGGACAGCTTCGAGCTGGTGCACGAGGACGAGGCCCTGCTCGCGGTCATCAAGCCGAGTGGGTTGCCGACGATCCCCTCGGGCGGCTTCCTCAAGAACACGCTGCTCGCGTTCGTGAGGAGGCGCTGGCCGGAGGCGTCGGCGCTGCACCGCCTGGGGCGGGCGACGTCGGGGCTCGTGCTCTTCTCCCGCACGCACGAGGCGGCCGCGCGCCTCTCCCACGGCTGGCGCGAGGGCGACGTGGAGAAGCGCTACCGCGCGCTTTCAGAGGGAGTCGCGACCCAGGAGCACTACGACATCCGCGCGCCCATCGGGTTGGTGCCGCATCCCCAGCTGGGCGCGGTTCACGGGGCGAACCCCCAGGGCAAGGCATCCAGCAGCAGCGCCCGGGTGCTGGAGCGGCGTGCCAGCCAGACGCTCTTCGAGGTGCACATCCACACGGGGCGTCCCGAGCAGATCCGCATCCACCTGGCGTTCATCGGCCACCCGCTCGCCGGAGACCCGCTGTTCGCCGTGGGGGGGCTGCCGCGTGAGCACTCGCCCGGCCTGCCCGGAGACGGCGGCTACCTGCTCCACGCGGAGACGCTGGCCTTCACACACCCGCTGTCGGGGGAGCGCCTGCGGTTGCACGCGCCGCCGCCCCCAGGGCTGAGGAACGCTGGGAACTGACGGCTGACGGCGTCCAGCGCATGTCTGCACGGCCGCCTGCGCGCGAAGCCCGGCGACAAGGGCTTCTGCAGCTCCGCCACCAACGGGTTGCCGCGGTCGCGCACGAACAGCCGGCCCTCCACGTCCTCCGCCACCGTCAGCCGGGTGCCCGGTCGCGCAGGTCGGTGAGCACCGGGTCGCCACTTCAGGCGAGAATGACCTGGATAATCCAGCAGCCCCTTTCTGCAATGCCAAAGGTCCCTTGGATGCTTCACGGAACCTGTGCTCGGCCAGGGATGACGTTGATGCGCTTGAAGTGCCTTGTGTGATGGCTTTGAGCCGAGACGCCAGCGAGGGCTGCCTCCTCCACCAGCGGCATCTGGAGGCGGATGAAGTGCTTTGCTCGCTCCAATCACAGGGCGATGAGATTCGTATGCGGAGCGAGGCCGGTGGCAGCGCTGAACGAACAGATGACCTGTGTCTCGGAGACTCCCACCTCGGCAGCCAACTCCGCGAGGCTGATGCTTTCCGAGAGTCTGTCGTGGAGGAGTTGCCTGACCCTCGATACGGTCCTGGAGGCAGGCAAGCGTCGTGAGTTCACCGAGGTTGCGGCATGTCGCGTGAGTAGTTCGCGGAGGAACATGCGCGTGCGGCTCGCTCGCTCCAGCAGAGCCTCGGCGCCTTGAGAGGCGCGATGGAGGGCTTCGAGCTGTCGATACAGTGAGCCGTCCAGCAGCACATGCCCATTGAATGATGGGGTCGCCCTGTGGGTTCCGAGTGCGCGAAGGACCCGCGTTGGGGAGGGGTAGAACATTCGCTAGCGCCAGCCACTTGCGACGCCGCCGCGTCCTGCCGTGTCCGCCTACTCCCCAGAGGGGAACCACACGAAGTGCGTGAGCGCCGCGGACCCGTGCGGCTCCCATTCGTGGCGCGGCCCGCTGTTAGAGTCGCTGGAGGAACCGGAGCAGTTCCTGTTTCTGCGTAGGACTGAAGGACTCGGGGGGGCTGCCGGGAGTCTCCGGCGGATGAACGGGCGGCAGGTTCAGGGGGGCTGTGACGGGCAGGACGAACTGGCTGTAGAGGTCGATGACGTCCTCGAGGTTCTCGGCGCTGTTGTCGTGAAAGTAGGGCGCCGTCCGCGCGACGCCACGCAGCGTGGGGATGTCGAAGGCTTCGAAGTCCAGGGGGTTGCCGGTGATGAGCGCCCGGCCTGGATCCGTGGTGAACCACTGAGGGAAGAGGTTGGGCCCGACGATGGGCGCGCCACTCTCATCCAGCGCGGGAGTGGGATCGTACGGCTCCCCGCTGGCCGTCACCGGGATGGGCGGAAGGTCGGTCACCTGCTGCTGGCGTGTGCCGTCCGCATAGAAGCGGAATCGGTAGCGAGGCAGCTCGACGTCCGCGTTGAACAGCGCGGGGAGCAGACCCATCTGCCCCAGGTAGGAGAGGCTTGCGAACCCGATGTTCAGGATGTCCGGTGGTGAGCGCGGCTCCAGCACCGGCACGGGGCCCACCCCGGGGACATGGGTGAACAGGACATTGCCATCAGGTCGGGTCACCGGGAACTGGGAGGCGGCCTCCCGCATGGCCGGCGTTGAAATCCGGCTCAGCGTCGGGCCGCCATGGCAGGGCTCGCAGCCGACCTTGAAGACCTCGCGGCCCCGTCGCTCCTCGGGCGTGAGCCACATGAAGTCCTCGGGCAGAGGAATCTGAGCAAGCGGGACCCCAGCGTTGCTCAAGTCCGAGACGAACCGAGCGCGTGCCGACGTGAACTCGCCGCGCTGGAAGTCCGCCACCTGGCGAAGCTGCGCGCGAGGGATGGAGCCTCCCTCGCTGTGGCTCGTGATGGCGGATTGGGCCTGATCCTCCAGGTTCGACTCGCGGCCGTCGAACTGGAAGAACGGTCCGGTGAGGGCGACGTCCAGGATGCTCGGAACGCCTCTCCAGACGGCGACCTTCCGGTCCGGTGGCGTGATGACGTGACCCTGCGCGTCGATGACGTCCATGTTGGCGGGGAGGGGGAGGACGACTCGGATGAGGCCCTTTTTCAGGTGCTCATAGGTGGGCACCGCCGCGTTCGGGTCATCCGCGTCGATGCGATTGAACAGCGGATCCGTCGGATTCGAAACGAGACGGCCTTGGACGTTCCCCGGCCGCAGGGCCGTACTCTCGTCGAGCACATGGCATGTGGCGCAGGAGCGTCCATTGGTGTTCGGGAAGGCCTGGCTGAACAGCCGTTTGCCGGTGGCGCCGGACTGTAAGGGTGCCTCGAGCCCGGTCGTCTCGGGGGCAACGCTCTTCGCGAGGTCGACCGTGTCCTGCTCCGGGGCTGCTGGGGTGCAATGCATCAGTCCGCCCAGTGCGAAAGCACTGGCGAGAGATGCAACGAAGCGCGTCGGGAGCATGGGAATGTCTCCGGTGAGAGGGTTTCCCACGAAACACCCGTGGCCTTCGCAGGAGTTACTCGGTTGTCGTCGTCCGGTCCGGAACTCGATGTGCCCGTGTAGGCACCCCAGGAGCTGCCCACGCTCGCGAGGTTGGCGCCGAGCGCCACCTGGAGCCGCACCTCGGGGGGCGCCTTGAGGGGGATGCGCGACGGGGCATCGTCCTCCGGCTCCGCGTGGGCGAGTTCATCATCCAGGGGTCTGCGGAGGTGTTTCACCGGACGAAGGCCGTGCCGCATGAGCAGGACTTGAAACTTGAATCAAACCCAGCCGGTTGTTTGACGGGCGGCCCCACCTGCTGCCCAGCAGAACGCGTGTCTCGAGCAGTTCCACGCCGACGGGCCACCGCGTGGCGGCGCGAGGAGCCGGAGTCCATTCCGCCGCCGCGCGAGCCTGGGGCGTCAGGTCCAGGCTGGAGCGATACTCCTCCCCTGACTTCCACAAGGGGAAGCCCGCGCAAGGCGGACTCCCAGGAGCAGGGGCGGTCCGGTTCGTGGGGGCGGTTGCCGCGCAAGCGTCGAACCGTGACCGCGGCATCGAGCCCAGCAGGGACAGATCGCGCGCGTCGCCTCGGACCTGCCACTCCCACCTCTGGAGTCGCGGGAGCCATGCGTATGGCCGAGGCAGCGAGGCCGCGAAGGGCGCTCCCGGAGTGGAGACCTGACGGAAGGCGAGGAGCGCCTCCGCCGGATCCTGGGGCCAGACCTGGACATCCCGCAGGGTGGCCTGCACTTCCACGTCCTCGGGGCCCAGGCGGACCGCCCGTTCAACCTCGCGGGGCGCCGCCGGACACCCGCGGAGGAGCAGGGCGAGCACCACGGCCACGCATCGAGGGACGTGCCCTCATCCCCATGACCGTCGTCGAAGGGCTTGAAGGGGCTTCAGATGCGAACTCCCAGGATGAAGCCGGGCCAGAGCCGGTCCGGCTCCGGGCCCGAGCCCACGACGAACTGGGGCAGATAGCTGACGCCCCGGTCCTCGTCCTCGCGGGGGGCGTCGTAGTGGTTCACGGTCAGGCCGCCGAAGAGGGCGAACCTCCGTCGCAGCTCCCAGGCCGCGGTGACTCGCAGGCGGTACAGGTGATTGCTGGGGGCGCCGCCGAAGAAGTTCCGCTGCCAGCTTCCGTAGGACACATCCGTGTCGAGCGAATAGCGCTCCTCGTCGTCCAGCGGGAAGTGCACCCCCATGCCCACCATCGTGAAGAGGCGGAAGCTCCCCGCCCACGACGTGCCCAGGGCGCTGGTCGCGAGCACATACACGCGCTGGCTGCCGTACTTGATGCCCACGCTCACCGGGTGCGTGTCGTCGGTGGAGAGCTCCACCGCCAGGCGCCCGCGCTTGACGATGCTCAACAGGCCAATGGGGACCGTCACGTCATCCGCGATGTTGAGGAGGCCCAGCTGGAGCCCCCGCACGACGCCGCCCACGTTCACCAGCCCCACCTGCGTGCCGGTCACGTCGTCGGACAGGTTCAAGAGTCCAACCTGCAGGCCCGTCATCCGCTGCGCGACGTTGACGCCCAGGGCGCCCTGCATGCCGGTGAGCTCCGCCTCCACCCGGTTGGCGGCCGCGGAGAGCTGGACCCCGCGGTACGCGCCCCGCGCGCTGTTGACCAGCCCCGCGACCTGCATGCCCTGGGCATCCTCGAACGCGAGGTTGGCGCCGAGCGCCACCTGGAGCCCCCGGAGCTCGCCTCCCGCCATGTTGGCGAGCCCCGAGACCTGGACCCCCTGCGTCGTTCCGTCCACCCAGCCCAGGCCACCCGCGAGCCCCACGCCACGAAGCTCCCCGGAGCGCACCGCGAGCACGCCGAGCGCCACGGTGTTGGCGCTGCGCCCCGGTGTCAGCGCCGAGGTGGACAGCGGGGGCAGGAGCGACAGGTTGAGCGGCACGCGGGGCGCGTCGTCCATCCTCGACGCGACCTCGGGGGCGGAGCCTCCTCGCGACGCCGTGCGGATCAGCGTGACGGGGACGAAGTCGTCCGCGCGCAGCACGCCGCCACCCTTGGAGGTCACCGTCAGCTCGGCCTCGAAGCGCCGCGCGCGCTGCTCCAGCACGGCGTGGTAGCGGCCCGCCTCCAGGCCCAGCACGAGGCGCCGGCCCGCGGACTTCTGCAGCTCCGCCACCAGCTGGTTGCCCCAGTTGCGCACGAACAGCCGGCCCTCCACGTCCTCCGCCACCGTCAGCCGGGTGCCGCGGTCGCGCAGGTCGGTGAGCACCAGGTCGCCGCTGCCCGCGAGCTGGATGTCGTACTCCGCGTGCTGCGCGCCTCCCTGGGAGCGCTCCGTGCGCGCGAGCGTTTCGTGGAACGCGAACTGGTAGGCCTCGTGCAGCGTGACGCGCCCGTCGCCGCTGGTGTCCGCCGCGCCGCGCAGCCCGGTCACCAGGAAGTGGGTGAAGAAGGAAGCGCCGATGCTGTCCGACTCCTGGGCCACCTCGTCCGCGGAGCTGGAGGCGAGGTACGCATGGCCCCGCACCCGCGTGGACAGGTCCTCCATGAACGCGGCCCTCTTGACGCCTCCCTTCGAGCGGGTGAGCGCTCCCGAGCCGCACGAGTCGAGGATGGCCAGCCGCACGTCCACCGGCACCTCGCCCATCAGGCGCCGCAGCTCCTCGTAGGACAGGCGCTCGCCCCGGGGCAGCAGCCCCTCCGAGTCCGAGTGCCCGGAGTAGTACAGCACCAGCTCACGCCGCACGCCGTCCTCGGGGACTCCGTCCGCCAGGGTCCGCATGCGCGCGAGCGCCGCCACCAGGTCCTCGCGGCTCGCCTCCAACAGCAGCACCGCGTCCGTGGGGGCGACGCCTCCCAGGTCCCCCAGCACCCGCGACATGGCGAGCGCGTCCGTGCCCGCGTAGCGCAACCGCTCACGCCCGGTGCCGCCCTCGCTGGAGCCGACGATGAGCGCGAAGCGGCGCAGGGTGGCCTTGCCCTCGTCGTCTGGAGGCGCCGCGTCCGCCACGCATACCGCCAGCAGACACGCGCACACGGCCATGAACGTGGCCCCGTGGCTTCCTCCCATCCCCCATGTCCTGGCGCCCATCGTCGTATCCCAGACCCCCACGCCACTCCGGCCGAGCCGCGCGGAGGACCCTGCATATCGCTTCTCGCGGCCCGAGCGTGAGTCCGTCAGGGCGCCCAGCGCGCCCGCCGGCTCACCCAGGACTGGCCGCCGCGTCCGTCGCGCACCACCGCCCAGAAGAGGACCTCCCTCGCCTCACCGCCTTCTTCGGGGGGCTCCCACTCCGTGCGGTGCTTGCCCGCTTCCCCTCCGGGGTTCGCGCCGCCCGTCTCTTCGACGTTGAACTTCCCGAACGACGCGTGCCAGGACACCTTCCAGGCCTCGGTGAGGTGCACCGCCTCCTGGCGCAGCCCCGGCACCACGTAGGCCTCCTGCCGGTCCGTCAGGTCGTCCAGCGTCACCACGAAGGGACCCAGGCCGCGCGGCTCGGGGACGCTCTCCGCGGTCCAGGGCACCCCGTCCAGGTTCAGGCCCGGGAGCACCGGGTTCTGGTTGGCCTTCATGCCT
Source organism: Corallococcus silvisoli (assembly GCF_009909145.1). Lineage (NCBI taxonomy): Bacteria > Pseudomonadati > Myxococcota > Myxococcia > Myxococcales > Myxococcaceae > Corallococcus > Corallococcus silvisoli. The sequence goes on along the minus strand of NZ_JAAAPJ010000017.1, from coordinate 168,871 downwards.
GGCACCAGGGGGCACGAGAACACCATCAGCTTCTGCGCGTACACCTGCTCACCGCCCGCGGTCGCGTGGAGCACCAGGGGCATGCGCAGGCCGCCCAGGCCCTGGTACGGGTCCTTCTGGCGGACGCGCTCCAGCAGCGGCGTGCCATCCGCCACGCGGGCGTCACCCGGGTGGAGGGGAAGCGACAGCTCTCCCTCCTGCGTGGAGCCCTGGGCCAGCAGCACGCGCTGGGCGCCGTCCGCGCAGGTCTCGTCGTTGACGTCGGCGCAGGCCCAGAGCGTGTAGTCGATGGCGCGCCCCTCGCCGGCGGGGTCCACCATCAGGGCGCGGAACGTCACGGGCGCGGTGAGCGCCGCCTCGGTCTCCGGCGAGGTGTCGCACGCGGGGGCCATCAGCTCCGGCGGCTCCATGGCGAGGCCGAGCACGCGGAAGTCGTGCACGTGCGAGGGCGTGTCCTCGGGGTCCACGCAGGCGACGGCGCACAGGGCCAGCAGGAGGCTGGCGTGCAGGTGCAGGGTCTTCATGTCAGAAGCTGCCTTTCACGCCCAGGACGGGGAGGATGGGGATGCCCGGTATGTCGTACTGCTTGCGGAAGCGGTAGTCGTCGAAGGTGAACTCGACGTTCTTGGCGGCGTAGATGTTCTGCACGTCCAGGTAGCCGGTGAGCGTCCAGTTCGCGAAGCGCCAGCTCTTGTCCACGCGCAGGTCCAGCTGGTGGAAGGCCGCGGTGCGCGTGGAGAAATACGAGCCCCACGTGGGCTGGAAGCTGTTGCCGTCCGCGCCGTAGATGTCCGCGGAGTGCATGAGCGGCGTCGTCGGTCGGCCCGCGGTGTAGCGGAAGCGCCCGCCCAGCTCCCACCCGTTGCCCAACTGGTAGCCCGAAACCAGCGTGAGGATGTGCGTCTGATCCCACGGGCTCAGGCCGTAGGCGGTGTCGCCCACCTGCGAGCCGCCGAAGCCGCCCCCCAGGTCCGGCGGCAGGGCGCCCGCGCGGCCGTCCTCGGCGTGGCTGAGCGTATAGGACACCCACCCCTGCCAACGGTCGTTCGCGTGGGCCCGCTCCTTCTTCAGCATCACCTCCACGCCGTAGGCCCGCCCGATGCCGTTGTTGCTGAAGCGCTGCTGCAGCAGGCCGCCCCCCGCCTGGGACACGATGGCCCCGGGCGAGACGACGTTGAGGTAGCGCCGGTTGAAGAAGCCCGTCACGTCCGCGTGGAGGGCGTCCATGAAGCGGTGCTCGACGCCCAGGCTGGCCTGGAAGGCGCGCTCGTAGCCCAGGGCCGGGTTGCCATAGGGCAGCGGCAGGAACTGGAAGGTGCTCGCGGGCTGGCTGTAGAGGCCCGCGGAGCCCTTGATGGCGGTGCGCTCACCGGCCGCGTACTTGAGCCACAGCCGCGGATCCAACGCGACGTTGCGCGTGCCGCCCACCCGCTGGAAGTTCGCGCGGACGCCCGGCGTGACGGTGAACGGGCCCGCCTTCACGTCGCCTTCCAGGAAGAGCGCGCCGTCGAAGCCGTTGATGCTGCGGTTCTCGTGGATGAGCTCCGCCTGGGGCTCCGCGCCGGGGAAGGGCACGTACTCGAAGCCGCCGGGAGCGGGCGCCTCCGCGTCCACGGTCGCGTGCTCGAAGTACACGTCCATGCCGGTGCGCAGCGTGAACGCGCGCGACAGCTCCAGGGCCAGCGTCTCACGCGCGCCCAGGGAGGAGACGCGATCGTGCTCCAGATAGCTGCCCATCGAGATGTCGAAGGTGTCCAGGCCCACGTAGGGCGTGAACACGGATGTCAGCGGCCCATCGCGGTAGGTCCAATCTCCCTTGATGCGGTGGAAGTTGGTGTGCGTGCCGAGCGTGATCTGCTGGGCCTGCGACTCACCGGAGGACACCAGCGTGAGCCGGTCATCCGCGCCGAACGCCATCACGTAGCCCGTGCTGCGCCCCCCCGTCGACGAGGGAGCCGCTTCGCCCGGCTTGCTCCGCGCGCCGAAGTCCACGCGCAGCTGGTAGTCCCAGTAGCGCGGCGCCACGGTGAGGGTGCGGCCCTCCTCCTTGGGGAGCACGGCGGGCAGGAGCGCGTCGATGTACGAGCGCCGGGCCGCGGCCGCCACGCTGACGCCCTCGGTCACGGGCGCCTCCAGGAAGAAGCCCGCGTCCAGCAGGTCCACCTTCACCGAGCCGTGCAGCGTGTCGGTGGCGCCCTTGCGCGTGGTGACGTCCACCACGCCGCCCACCGCGCGGCCGTACTGGGTTCCGTAGCCGCCCGGGTAGAAGTCCAGCGAGTCGAGCAGCTCGCCATTGACCACCGACGGGCCGCCCAGCAGGTGGAAGAGGAGCGGGATGCGGACCCCGTCCATCAGGGTGGCCGTCTGGCCGGGGTTGGAGCCGCGCACCAGCAGCTCGCCGGAGATGAAGGGCGCGCGGGCCACGCCGGGCAGGGTCTGGATGACGCGGATGGGGTCGCCGAAGGTGCCGGGCGTCTTCTGCGCCTCCTCACGGGAGACGGTGCGCCGGACGACCTCCTTCTTGGGGCGCTCGGAGCGCACGACCGTCTCGAACGCGCCGCCGGTGGGCACCAGGTAGAAGACGACCTCCGTCGTCTCATGGGGCTTGAGCGTTTCGGTCGTCTGGTAGCGCGCGAAGCCGGAGGCGATCACTCGCACCGCGCACTCGCCCGGTGACACCTGGAGCGTGAAGCGGCCCTCCGCGTCGGTGACGGCCTCGGGGGCTTCCGGGTCATCCCCGCAGCGGACGGTGGCGCCCGCCACTCGCGAACGGCTGCCGCGTGAGATGAGCGTGCCCGTGAGCGTGGCCGGCGCTGGCGCCGCTTCGGGCGTGCCGGGCTCCGGGGGCGGCGGGGCGGAGAGGGTGAAGTGGTAGACGTACTCGACCTGCACCGGGGCCGGGACGCCGTCGACCTCCGCGGGCGTGAAGACGAACTGGCGCACGGCGGCGAGCGCGGCCTCGTCGAAGCCGTGGCCCACCGGTTCGGCGAGCGTCACGTCGGAGAGGGTGCCGTCCGCGGCGATGGTGATGAGCATCCGCACGTCGGCGGTGAGGCCCTGGGCGGCGGCCTCCGGCGGGTAGGCCGCCTCCACGGACTTGACGAGCGCGGGCTCCTTCGTGAGGCGCGGCGCGGGTGCCGCCGGTGACTCCTGTTGCGCGGGTGGGGGCTGCTGCGCGGGCGACGGCGTGCCCGCCAGCAGCGAGGCGGCGAGGAGCACTCCTCGGGCATTCCTGTTCGAGGGCATGGTGGAATCGGCGCTGCGGGAGACGGGGTGGGACCGAGCGTGCCGGTGCTCAGTCGAGAAGGAACGTGTAGGCGTACTTCAGCTCGGTGGAGACGGCCTCTCCACCCTTGAAGGCCGGAGTGAAGCGGAAGCGGCGGATGGCGTCGCGGGCTGCCTCGTCCAGACCGGAGCCCGGCCCCGACAGCACGCGCACGTTCACGACACGGCCCTCCGTGTCGATGGTGAGCGCGAGCGTCACCGTGCCCTCGACGCCGGCGCGGCGGGCTTCCTCGGGGTAGGGGATCTTCACCTCGCTGGCGAGCTGGGGCTCGCGGTCCACCTGGTAGATGGGCGTGTACTTCGGCGCACCGTAGCCCTTCACGTCCTTGGGCGCGACGGCCTTGTCCCCGGTCTTCCCGTACAGCGTGTTGCCCACGGGGGCCGCGAAGCCTCCGCCCGCGGTGGTGGAGGACAGCGAGAGGCCCACCACCAGCGGTGCGGTCTTCGTGGGCGCGGGCGTGTCGTTGGGCGGTGGGGGCGCGGCGTCGGGAGGCGGCGGTGGGCGCGCGGCCTCGGCGACCTTCACGGGAGGAGGCGGCACGGGACGGGCCCGGGGTGGGGGAGGCGCGGGCTTCGGCGCTTCCTTCACTTCGGGTGGGGGCGGAGGGGGCGGCTTCGCGACCTCCACCATCACCAGCTCCACGGGCGGTCGCGGCGCGGGGCGCGCGTCCCGGTGGGAGTGGAGGACGGCCAGCGCGCCGCCATGCAGCGCGAGCGAGCCGGCCATGAAGGCCAGCAGCCACGCGCCGCTGCCGCGCCGGGGCAGGCGCGCCGGTCCGCTGATGTCGAGAACGCTCTGGCTCATGCGGTCACCGTCAGGGAGAAGAGGACGGAGGCGCCACGTCCTTCTCGATGTTGAGGGCGAACTTCGCGATGCCCTGGCCCTTCACCACGTCGATGAGCCGCATCACGCGCCCATACGCGATGGACTGGTCGGCGCTGATGATGGCGCGCGTGTCCTTGTCCTTGGCGACGGCCTCCGTCACGCGGCGGGACAGGTCCGCGTCCGTCACCTCCGCGCCGTCGAAGTAGAGCTTGCCCTCCTTGTCGAGCACGACGTTGACCAGGCCCTGCACCGTCTCTCCTCCGTTGGCGGCGCGGGGCAGATCCACCTCCACCGTCTCTCGGACGATGAAGTTCGCGGTGACCATGAAGATGATGAGGAGCACCAGCACCACGTCCACCAGCGGGGTGACGTTGATGCCGGAGATCTCCTCGTCGCTGTCGGAAGCGCCGCCGGCCATGGTCAGCGAGCCTCCGCGCGCAGGCTGCCCACGAGCGCGTGGCCCAGGGCCTGGGTGCGGCTGGTGAGCGTCTTGAGCTGGCGGTTGAAGACGTTGAAGGCCACCACGGCCGGGATGGCGACCGCGAGGCCCACCGCGGTGGCGACGAGCGCCTCGGAGATGCCGGCCATCACCGTCTGCTGCATGGCGCCGCCCTTGGCGGTGAGCGACCCCAGGTCATTGAAGGCCTTGATGATGCCGAGCACCGTCCCGAACAGGCCGATGAACGGGGCGTTGTTGCCCAGCGTGCCCAGGAACGAGAGGAAGCGCTCGTACTGGGGGCGCTCACGGGCGACGGTGGAGGCGATGACCTGCTCCACGGTGTCTGCGCCCTGGGCCGCGGAGGCCAGGGCCTCTCGGATGACGGCGGCCTCCATTCCCCGGTGACGCGCCGCCGCCACTCGGACCGCCTCCAGTTCGCCGCGCGCGAGCCGCACCGCCAGCAGCTCCGAGTCGGGGAGCCGGTTGCGCGCGAAGTAGACGGCGCGCTCCAGCATGACGGCGATGGACAGCACGGACAGGACGACAAGGACCCACAGCACCCACTCGGCGCTGGTGAGCGTCACCCCCAGCAGCTTGCCGCTGAGCCACCCCAGGTGCTCGGCGGGAACCTGCGCGGGTACGAACAAAGACATGGTGAATTCCCCTCAGGAAATGCTGCGCGCGAAGGGAACACCGCACCCGCAAGGAAGTGTCACCGGGAACACTTTCGAGGCCGCGCGGGCGGCGCTTCCGGGGCATCCCATCCCCGGCGCCGGGCCCTGAGCACCGTCCCGACGGGCCCTCGGCTCCCCGCCCAGACAGATGGGGCGCGCATGACGATATTCAGCCCATGCCGCGGCTCGTCATGGGCCGGGTTTTCCCTGATTCGGAGTGAATCCGACGCGCGAGGAGGTGCGCACCCGTGCTGAATACCGAACTCGTTGCCGAGCCCCTTCTTCATCTTGAGATCCGACGCCTGCTGGCCCAAGCCCGGATGGCTGTCCCGGAAGCCTTCGACGCCCAGGGCCGGCTGCTCTCGCCCATCGCGGGCGGCTGGGCCCGGCCGCCCGCATGGTTCAACGCCGTCTCGCCCATCGACGGAAGTGTCATCGCGGAGCTGCCGCTGCTGGGCGCCGCCCAGGTCGCCGAGGGCGTCGAGCAGGCAGCGGCGGAGTTCGCGCCCTGGGCGGCCCGTCCGCTCGAGGAGCGCGCCCGGGCCGTCGTGAAGGCGGTGGCGTTGCTCCAGTCGCACCGGGACCTGCTCGTCCGCATCCTGGCGTGGGACATCGGCAAGACGCTGCCCACGGCCTACAACGACGTGGACCGGTGTCTGGCGGGCATCGAGTGGTACCTGGAGCGGATGGGCCCGATGCTCGACGGCCGCGAGCCGCTCGGCCTGGTGTCGAACATCGCGTCCTGGAACTACCCCTTCTCCGTGCTGCTGCTCAACGTGCTCGTGCAGTCGCTCGCGGGCAACTCGGTCATCGCGAAGATTCCGACCCAGGGCGGCGGGGTGTCACTCACCATCGCCTTCGCGCTGCTGCGTCGCGCGGGCCTTCCGGTCTCGCTCGTCGGCGGGCGCGGCAGGGATCTCTCCGAGGCGTTGGTGGGGCACGCGCGCATCGCGGGCGTCGCCTTCATCGGCGGGCGGGCCAACGGCGCCGAGGTCCACCGGCGCCTGCGCGCCACGGACAAGCGCTATGCGCTGGAGATGGAGGGTGTGAACGCCTATGCGATCACGCACTTCACGGACTGGGATTCGCTCGGGAGGCAGATCCGCGCGGGCTTCGACTTCGGCAAGCAGCGTTGCACCGCCTACACCCGCTGGGTCGTCGAACGGTCGCTCGTCCCGAAGTTCGTCCGGACGTATGTCGACACGGTCTCGACGTTGCGTGTCGGCAACCCGGTCCTGGGCGCGCACGTGGACTTCGGGCCCCTCATCTCGCCCAGCAAGGCCGAGGAGCTCCGGACCCTCATCGCCGAGGCGCGCGAGCTGGGCACGGCGGTGCTGCATCAGGGGGCGCTCGCGGAGGACGCCTTCACCGCGCGGCAGGAGCGCGGCGCGTATCTCCCGCCCGTCCTGCTCTTCGGCATCCCGCGCGACAGCGAGCTCTACCTGCGCGAGCCCTTCGGCCCCGTCGACGTCCTGGTGTCGGTGGACTCCGAGGAGGAGCTGATCCGCGAGGCCAACGTCTCCAACGGCGCGCTCGTGGCTTCGGTGGCGACGGATGACCCCGAGCTCGCCGAGCGCATCGCGGGGCGGCTCCACGCCTACAAGGTCGGCATCAACGCGCTGCGCTCGCGAGGCGACCGCGAGGAGTCCTTCGGCGGCAAGGGGGGCTCGTGGGCGGGCGCCTTCGTTGGCGGCACCCATCTGGTGCGTGCCTTCACGGGGGGCCCTCATCCCATGGAAGGCAACTGGCCGGACTGAGTCATCCCTCGCGTCGCGAGGCGCCGTCCCCCCAGCGTCGAGACGCGGGGGGACGGCGTGCGCTCCTCTTTCGGCACTTCCCCCAGTCGAGGGAGCGGCGAATTCGTTGATGCCGCCGCGAATGGAATCTTCGGTGTTTTTCACCGTTCGTGTGCGCAATGAGTCAGTCATTGCGGTTCAGCCCGGCGAGGGCGTCCTCGCGGAGCAGGGGCCTTGTGCCCCAGAGGGCGGCTGGTAGCTCGGTAGGGGCGCGGCCCGCGGAAGTCCCAGGGCCATGAGCCCCCCCTGGCGGAAGGGCCCGCGCGTCGCGCCGTCGTGGGCGCTCCTCATCCTCGCGCTCCTGACCGGGTGCCCGATCGCGGAGAACTACAGCGACGCGGACGGGCCGAGATACAGCGGCGACTATCGGCCTGTCGACGCCGTCCCCGCGGCGCCTCCTGCTTCGCTCACTGTCGTGACGTTCAACCTCGCGTTCGCCGAGCACGTCACGGAGGCCATCACAGCCCTCTCGAGATCTCCGCTCGTCGAGGCGGACGTGATCCTGATGCAGGAGATGGACGCGCCCTCCGTGGACAGGATCGCGAAGGAGCTGGGGCTGGCCTATGTCTACTATCCCGCCTCCGTGCAGGTGGATGGCGATGACTTCGGGAACGCCATCTTGAGCCGGTGGCCGATCAGCGCGGATCGGAAGATCAACCTCCCGCATGATGACCCATACCATCAGCAGCACCGTGCCGCCGTCGTCGGGACGCTGGACATCCAAGGGACCCCCGTCCAGGTGGTCTCCGTGCACAACGCCACGCCCATCGTCGGGCTGGGCGGACGGCTTGATCAGGCGGAGACGATCATCAACGCGGTGGATGGCGCGGAGCCGTTGCAAGTCATCGCCGGCGACTTCAACACGTCCGACCCGGGAAGCCTCACGCAGACCGTGAAGCTGTTCTCGGGGCGGGGGTTCCAATGGGCCTCGGGAGGCGTGGGGGACACCGTGGACTCCGCCATCGGGGGCCTGCCGCTCGATTCGGTGTTCACCCGGGGGCTCTCTCCCGTGGATCGCGGCGTGGACAGGCGTCCCGCTGGGAGTGATCACCATCCGGTCTGGGTGCGCTTCGCGTGGCCCCCATGACGCCACGGCGTGCCATGCGGGCCCTGGGAGCGAGCGGGATGCTCCTCCTGACCTCCGGCTGTCTGAGCGGAGCGAGGAACCTTGGTGCGGCGACGACGCCTGTCGGGACGACCGAGATCGGCGTTTCATTGAACGGGCTCGCCTTCGAGCGAGGCCGGGAACGGGCGTATCTGCCCAACCCCGAGCTCACCTTCCGCAAGGGGGCCGGCGAGAACTGGGACTGGGGCGGTCGCCTCACCCTCCTGGGGCTGGAGCTGGGGACGCGGCATCGGCTCCTCGAGCGGTCGCCCTGGACGTTCTCGGTCGCCCCGAGCGCGGGAGTCTGGTTCGTGCCCGTGACCAACAACTCCACGGAGCCGGTCAACTTCCGTCTCGGGGCGCAGGCGCTGCTCGACTATCGGCTCAGTCGAACGGTGACCCTCACGGGGGGCGCCTCGCTGATGGGGGCCTTCGCGGGGCCGCTCACCGTCTTTCAAGGCAGATTCAACGGCTCGCACCTGCTGGCCTCACCGGGCGGTTCGCTGGGCGTCGCGTTCCGCCTGAAGCCGTCCGTGGAGCTGCGTGTCGAGGGCGGTCTCGAGTTTCCGTTCGAGCTGAGCGAGGGCCGGCGTCAGCCGACCGGCCATGCCGGACTGACGCTCCGCTGGGGACGCACCGACCGTCGGTGACGGCCCGCGCCCGGCGGGTGCTCAGGGTGCGGCGGTTGGCGACGACCGCCAGATGCGCACCGTGACGGAGGAGAACACCTCGACGCTCTTCCCGGCCTCCTGGACGAAGCTGCTCGTGTAGCCCACCGGCTTGACGAAGAGGCCGGTCACTTCGCGCTCATTGGTGGATTTGGCGCTGAACCGCGCCATCTGCATCGTCCCCATGGCCATGCCCGTGCAGCCCACGCAGGTGGGCGCGCGGTACACGAACACCGTCCCGCCCTCGATCTGATTCGAGCCATTGGTGCGCGGCTTCGGCACGGCGATGAACAGCCGCTGTTCGCCGCCGGGAAGCTCCCAGACCGCGCCCAGCGGGAGGTTGCTGGTGCTGTCGGCGTTGGTTCCCACCGGGCGAAGGGTGACGTCGATGGAGCCACCGTTGTCGATGGCCGAGTTGACCTTGACCAGCTCCTCCTTCTTCGTCCACCCCAGCCAGTGGAGCTGCGGGAGGTTGTAGTTGTCCGACGCATTGGTGCCCATGTACGTGCTCGAGTCACCGGACGAGGTGATCTTGCCCGTCGTGAAATCCCGCACGTCGCCGTGCTTGAGGCCGAGGACGTGACCGGTCTCGTGGGCGTAGTCTCGGAACAGGTTGCCTTTGAGGAAGACGCTGCGCGAGCCGGCGTTCGAGGTGGAGCACATGCCGCTGGGCAGCATGAACACGGTCACGAAAGCGTTCGAGCTGACCTTCTGGCTGGCCTGGCTCTTCGCCGTCTTGCAGTTGGCGCTCGTCACCTGCACGGTCTGCGAGCCGATGATCTCCAGGCTCACCTGGTTTCGAGACGCGACGGAGAAGTAATCCGACAGGTCGCGGATGCTGTCCCGGATGGTCGCCAACGAGGGCGTGGTCCTGCCATCGAGCGTCATGCGGACGACCCTGACGGTGTTCTTCTGATTGATGGCGCCCAGCCTGTTGTTGAAGTTCGTGACACACGTCGACTCCGCCTCGCCGCAGTCGTAGCGGTGCGCCGAGGGTGGCGCCTCGACGTCCTGGATCCGGAACGAGCGCACCTGGTCGTTCGCGTTCGCGCCGCTCTCGAAAGAGGTCTCGCAGAGGTTCGTGTCGGTTTCGACGGTGACCGAGTCGCCGGTGCAGTCCGCGCCCGCATGGAGCGTCACGGCCTTGCCGATGGGCACGTCGACATAGGAGGCACCCGCGGCTCCCTTGAGCGTGTAGCAGCCGTTGGAGCCAGCCTCTTGAATCACCGGGGAGCTGCTGCCACAGCTCTCGCGCACGCGGACGAGCGGAGGGCGAGGGGTGATGAGCTGCTCGCGCAGCGCGGTCCAGTTGTCCGCCGTGCAGTTTCCGGACTGAACCTCATCGAGGAAGACGCCGTCCTCGAGCTCCGGGTGCTCGTAGGTCTGGCACGTCTCCCACAGCTCGCTCCAGTGTTCCCAGTCGCAGGTCCCGGCGTTGGCGTACGTCGCGATACATGAGAGCGACGCGTCGAGCGAGGGGGAGACGACCGCCTGGCTGGACGACGCGACGGACACCTCGGTGCCGGTGCCGTCAGGCTGTTCGTGGGTGGGTGGCTCCCCGTCGACTCCATTGCACCCTGACATCAGTGCTCCGCACAGCAGGACGACCGTCATGGAAAACTTCCGCATGTTTCTCCCTCTCGCGGCTCGAGGCCGCGCGTCACGGCTGGCCCGGCAAGCCCCGTCTCGCTCGGGACGGGGCTTGCCGGAGATAAGCGGTCTACGTGCAGTATTCCTCGAACACGCCGATGAGGTCGTTCGCCACCTGGTCGGCGGATCTGCCTTCGATGCGATGCCTTGGCACGAAGTAGACGAGCTCGCCGTCCTTGAAGATCGCTATCGAAGGAGAGGACGGGGGGATGTCTGGGAAATAGCCACGCGCGCGCGCCGTGGCTTCAAGGTCGTGCTCATCGAAGACCGTCCCCAGCCGGGTCGGCTTGACCTTGTTCTCGAGCGCCATGCGAACGGCGGGGCGCGCCATGCCCGCCGCGGCGCCGGTCACCGAGTTCACGACCAGGAGCGCCGTGCCAGTCGGGTTCTTCATCCAGGCGTCGACCTGCGCCGGGGTCACCAGGTCTTCAAAGCCGATGCTGGTGAGCTCCTCTTTCATCGGTTTGATCAACAGGGGACTGTATGGCATTGACTGCCTCCAGATACGTGAGAGTGCGCGACCCGGCTCCATGCTTGACCGTCAAGCCCTTCGAGTGTGCCCCGCACCTCATATCATGTGGCAATCGGGAATTAATGCATGTCGTGAAGTAGTGGACGAGGCGGAGAACCCTCAGGGCGCCGAGAACCAGCGCTCCAGGGCGGGGCGCAGTCCGCCGTCGCGTCCGGCCCACGCGATACAGCCATCGGGGCGTATCAACATCGAGCGCGCCCCGGGGGCCTTCACCCCGCGCACGCGCGATGCCCACGCGGCCCCTTGAGTGGCGGCCACGCCATCGCCATCGACGAGGAGCCCCCGGCCGTCGCGCATCAGCGAGAACAGGCGTGTGGCCCCTCCGTCAATCGTCAGTTCGAGGTCGGCGACGAAGCGCCCGACGAGCGGATCGTCGTCGCCGAGGTCGTAGCGCAGGGTGACGCTGCTCATCAGCTCGCCGAAGTAGCGGTTGACGTCGGGGTGGGTGGTCATCAAGTCGGCCACGATCCGCCGCATCGCGGTCGTCTGCGGGTCGGGGCGCATGAGCGCGATCTGGGCGAGCGTGTTTTCGAGCGCGCGCGCCGCCATCGGGTGGCACTCGGCGGTGTAGGTGTCGAGCAGGCCGTCGGGGGCGCGCCCCTGCACCGTGGCGGCCAGCTTCCAGCCGAGGTTGACCGCGTCGACCAGACCGACGTTCAGTCCCTGTCCTCCGAAGGGTGGGTGGACGTGAGCGGCGTCGCCCGCCAACAGCACGCGACCCCGCCGGTAGCTCGACGCCTGGCGCGCGTTGTCGGTGAAGCGCGTCGCCGAGTGCAGGGCGGTGATGCGCACGTCGGCCCCGCTGACGCGCCGCAGGCTTCGCTCCACCTCGGCGGCCGTCACGGGGGTCTCGCGGTCGGCGGGCGGCCCGTCGAACTCGATGAGGCCCACGCGCCCTGGCGTCGGACCGTAGGACATCATCCCCACCGCGGTGCGCCGCCAGCCGAGCGGCAGGAGGCGCTCGGGGTGATCGAACTCGGCGAGGGCCTGATGACCGGTGAGGGTCGGGGCCGTCCCGGGGAAGTCGAAGCCGGCTTGCTTGCGCACCGTGCTCCGGCCTCCATCGCAGCCCACCAGGAACGCCGCCTCGAGCTGGCGCGACCCTCCGGGGCTTCGTGCCTCGACCTTCACCCGCTCACCGGTGTCGTCGAACGACTCGACGGTGTGCTCGCGCCAGACCTCGACCCCGAGTGAGGCAGCGTGCTCGGCCAGGATGCGCTCGAGTGACTGTTGCTGGACCCCGCGCATCCTCCGGCCGGGCTCGCGTTGCAGGGTCTGGTCGATCAGGCGCAGTCCCGCGAAGTGTCCCCCCACGCGGCGGATGCCACCCGCTGGCGGGCCGTCCCGCACCCCCAGCGACTTCTTCATCGCGTTCATCCCCTCGACCGCGGCGGCCTCCTCGGCGTCGAGCGCCGGTCCGAGCCCCCGCCGTTCGAGCGCCTCGCTGGCCAGCGCCCCGATGCCTCCCGCCTTGATCGTCGAATCGGGCTCGGCGCGCCGCTCGAGCACCACCACCCGTACCCCCCTCAGTGCCAGCTCGCTCGCCAGCATCAACCCCGTGGGCCCCGCTCCCGCCACCAGCACGTCCACCGTGTCCTTGTCCATGCCGGCGAAGGTGTCAGAATTTTGTACCGGATACAAATTCGTATTCGACCTACAGTTGCTCCATGTCCGAATCCGACCGCCGACCGAGCGACCCGGCCGCCAAACCCGAGGGGCTGCGTGAGCGCAAGAAGAGGGCGACGCGCCAGCTCATCTCGAACATCGCCACGAAGCTCTTCACCGAGCGCGGCTTCGAGCACGTGACCATCGACGACGTGGCGGCCGCGTCCAACGTGTCGAAGATGACGGTGTTCAACTACTTTCCCCGCAAGGAGGATCTCTTCTTCGACCGGAGCGACGAGGCGCAGACGCTCGTGCGCGACGCGCTCGCCAGCCGCGGTCGCCGCTCCCCGGTGGCGGCGCTGCGAGCGTTGGTTCACGAGCTGGTCGAGCAGCAACACGCGTTCGTGAAGGTGACCCCTGTCGTCTCCGGCTTCTGGAAGGTCGTGGCCGACAGCCCCGCGCTCCGGGCCTACACCCGCGAGCTGACCGAGGAGCTGGAGCGCGACATCGGCAGGCTGCTCGCCGAGAGCGTGGGGGCACCGGTCGGCGATCCCATCGCGCGTTTGGTCGCCGCGCTGCTGGTCGGGGCCTACCGCGTGGCCTTCCGCGAGGCCCTGCGCGGCAAGCGCTCAGGCAGTGCCGCCGCCAACCGCGAGGTGTTCGTCGAGCTGATGGACCGCGGCTTCACCGCCGCCAGCGCCGCGGCCCGTGGCAGCCCGTACGTGTGACCGCGCCCCAAGGCAATCGCTGCCCGTGGCTGATGCGAGCCGCGGGGATGAGGGGGCTGGGGGCCGGGGGCTCCCGGGAGGGGGAGTCCCACGTCGCCGCTCAGAAGGTGACGCCCAGACGCAGGACGTCGAGGTTGAGGTCCACGATGCGTCCACTCCTGCGTGTGTCGCCCCAGGGCAGAAGGTACTGCCCCCCGATGTCCAGCTCCTTGCGCCGCTGGTTCCAGCTGTACCCCGCGCCCGCGCCGATCAGCGCGGCGAGATAGGCGCCCGAGCGCGCGGTCGTCTTCCGGTATCCCAGGTCGAGGCCCAGGGTGAGCTGCCCTCCCGTGATGCTTCGGTCCGCGGGGGCTCCTACGTTGGCCTCATCCCTGTCCGTCATGGTGCTCACCATCCCGCTCAGCTTTGGCTGGATGAAGAAGCCGTCCCCCCGCGCGCGTGGCCACGGTGTCCAGGCCACACCGGTGGAGACCGTGAGGGCCCGCATCGTGCCGCAGCGGGGGACCGGATCAGTGCAGGGGCGGCGCGAGAATCTGGGCGTGACTTCAATGACGAGGTCCGTCCGGTCCGACACCTGGAGATTCATGCCGACCGGGAGCGCCAGATGAAGCAAGCCGGCCACGAGGGGGCCCGACATCATGAGCGAGCCGTGGACCACGGGCGATATCCAGAGCGCATGGGCGGGTCGCACGCCCACGGAGCGCCGCTGCTCCGTCGCCTCCGGGGCCTGTGCCCGTGCCTGGGTCGTACTGAGAAGAAGGAGGACTGAAATCAGAATCGCGTTGTTCAAGCGCATGTCTCCGACCGCGGGAACTCCCTCCTGGAGCAAGGGGTGTTCCAGGCGCTGTCGGGAGCACCGCTCAGAGGGAGTTCCACGCCGCGCATGACATGGCTGTCAGGGTTTCCGCGTCGGAGGACAAGACACGGAAGTCACGGCGTTGCCTGTCCAATCCATTCTCATCGGGTGATAGCGACCGCGAGGAACGGCCAGGATGTCCATGTCGCATCCCCCGGGGGACCGCGGGCCCTGGAGTGGGGAGGGCCCGCGGTCGTGGGACCGCGCCGGGGTTACTTCGCGGTGCGGATGACCGACAGCTCGACGTCGCCAATCACCTGCTGCTTACGGCCCAGGTCGAGCAGCCACGCTTCGAGTCCCGCGGCGTCGCGGGACACCGTGCCCGACGCGGGCGCGAGGGCCGCCTGGTCGGGGGCTGCCTTCTCCCGCAGGACATCGCCCTTCAGCACCAGCGGCGCGCTGCCCCGGCTCGCGTCACCCAGACGCTCGATCTGGATGCCCGTGTAGCCCAGGACGGCGGGGGACTCGGCCACCGAGGTACGCTGCCCGTTCGCCTGCGCCCGGGCGAGCTGTTCCTCGATGGCGCGCACCTGGGCGGGGTCGGTCACGAGCACGCTCGGGTTGGGGCGGCCCGAGTACAGCAGGAAGGTCACACGCAGCCCCTGCTGGGGCTGCTCGGCCTGGAGGTCCGACGCGGAGGCCGTCAGCGACCCGGCGACACCCAGTCCCAGCACACCGCACACGACGAACGCACGAAACGAAAGACGCGACATGGAAGGTTCTCCGTGGAAAGGGGGGACTAGTTGATGAACTCGTGGCCGTAGCCTTCGGCGATGTCCGACCAGAGCATGAAGAAGCCGCAGAACTGGGTGTAAGGGCCACGGTTGGCGGTGCGAGGATCCGTGATGACCTGGCCCGCGTTGTCCAGGTTCGTCGCGCGCGTCCCGCCCGGCTTGTGGGACCAGGTGCCGTTCTCGTCGAGTCGGTACCAGTGGTAGTCGTAGCCCGGGGCCACCACCAGCGCGGCGCTCGTCTTGAAGTTGAGGAAGCTGCTCGGATAGTCGGGGATGGGCTCCAGGCCGTCATTGATGGCGGCCTGCCGCACCAGGGCGCAATCCATGTACGACGCCTGCGCGCCGGTGGCCCGGCCCGGCTGGGCGAACGTGTTGGTGGCCTTGTTGTTGGCGTAGTTGTAGCAGTTGTTCTGGCCCTGCCGGCTGTTGTCATTCCAGTAGGACGGCGTGTAGTAGGGCCGTCCCGGGTTCAGCACGTTCCAGATTTCGTAGTTGGGCAGGGCGCGGTTGAAGACGAACACCTCATCCAGGCGGTCGGAGAACCGATACCAGGCGCTGTCCTTGTGGCCGCCGATGTAGAACGGGTTGTTGGTGTTGTTGATGTTGCCCATCTTGGGCGTGGCCAGGCCGGCGTCGTACCCATCGACGTAGAAGGAGATGTTCACTGGCCACGAGGTGCGGTTGACGCTCACCGCCACGTGATGCCAGCGATTGGGCACCAGATAGGGTGACGAAGTGTAGTTGAGCCAGCCCGTCTCGTCCGCCAACTGGAGCAGCAGCTTGTTGCCTTCGGTGACCGCGAACGAATAGCCGCGCCCGTCGGTGCCCCGGTTGTCGATGATGGTCTTGTTGTAGCGGCTGGTGTCCGACATGCGGATCCACGCCGTCAAGGTGAAGCTGCCGGTGCCGAAGTTCAGGTAGGGCGAGTTGGCCACCTGGAGGTACCGGTCACCCACCAGATCCATGCCGTTGTCCCACCAGCCCCAGGACTGCACCTTCGAGCCCACGACCGTCGCGGTCTGTCCCAAGCCACTCGTATCAAGGGCCCGCTCGGGGAAGAATGGCGACGTGATGGTGCTCTTCCATTCGCCGACCAGGCCATTGGTGACCCGGTTGGGCACGGCCTCGCTCGTCGCGACGGGCGCGATGACCACGAGGGCGGCGCTCAACATCCACGTGAATCCTTTCACACTGACTCCTTTGACGGGGGAAAGAGGTGAGCGCCGACATAGTAGATCAGCCTGACAAACATGCCCACCAGGGCTGCCACGCCGTGGCCCTCCGCTTGACGTGTCTGGCTTGAGGTGGACTCCGAGCGCGTCACGAAGCGCTCCATCTACCTCCAGCCTTCTCTCCAGTTGCCTGCGATTCGTCCCTGGGTTCCTTGGCACTGCTATTTGATCTTGCAGTTGCCGCTCGCGCAAACGCCTCTCACCCTGAAAAAGAGCGGGCGCTCAAGACGCCAGCGGTGGCACACAGCGCCGTCGTCCAGGGTGATGCGTCTTGTCTTGCCGTCGCTCCCCTTGCACTGGAGGTTGGAGCAGATCCCAAGGTCCGTCAGCTCTCCGCCAGGGATGAATTCGACGCCGCCTTGTCCTCGACAAGCAGCATCGGCGGCCCTCCGCCACTCAATGCCCACGTCTTCGGCCCTCGCGATGCCTGGCGAGAGGGCCAGCAAGACCGCCGCGACTGCCATGGGACGCGCATTCATTGACTCACTCCTGAGGAGGGATCGATGACTGTGATGCATCCACAGTACCCGACCCTCAAGGAATGCGTTGCGCCGCTCGCGGCGGGCGCCTCCCTCTTGACCCCATCCCCTGGAGCGCAGGGGGGCGGGGGAGGTCGAACGCGGACCTCGCGCATCGTGGCTCGGGGCGGTCCCGGACCCGAGTCGTACGTCGGGCCGGCCTGGACCCGCGCCTACTCGAAGACGCCGATGCCCGGGTCGCTGCCGTTGGGCTTCGGGGGCTTCGTGGGCCGGGTCGGGGCCGCGGTGCGCACCGGCTCCAGCCGCACGTTCACGTGCTGATCCGCCGTGTCCGCGAGCCGGCTGTAGTCCAGCGTCCGTTCCTCATCCTGGTGCCCGCCGAGCCGGAAGCGCAGCACGGAGGCCTTCGAGCGGGGCAGCACCAGCTTCGTGGGCGTGGTGCCGATCTGCGCCTCGCCGTCGTAGATGGCCGCGCCGGACGGCGTGGAGGTGAACTCCACCGTCACGTCCTGGGGCCGGGCGGCCGGCTGGGGCGTCGTCGGCGCCGGGTCCTGCACCCGCGTGGGAGGCGGCTCCACGGGCGCCTTCGGGGTCGTCGCCGCCACGGGGGGCGGCGTCACGGGCGCCTCATTGCCACCGCCGCGAGTCATCACCACGGCCACGCCCGCGCCGATGAGCAGCAGCGGTACGGCGATGATCGCGGCCTTCACCCCCCCCGACATGCCCTGGGGTGGCGGCGGGGCCTCGGGCTCCGCGCGGGGGGCGGGCGGACGGGCGCGGTTGGCGGGGGAGAGCGGCGGGTTGGCCGCGCTGGTCGTGGCCCGCGGCGCGGCCTGCGCTCCGGCGGGCGTGGTGCCCCGAGGCTGCGAGGCCAGCCCCACGCGTGAGCCCGTCTTCGCCGCGCCCGTTCCCGGAGCACGGCCCGCACGGCTGCCGGAGCCCAGCTTGCTGCCGGAGCCCGCGCGGCTGCTGGAGCCCGCGCCCGGACGGCTGCGGCTGCCGGTGCCCCGCTCGGCGCCGGGGGCACCCCCCGTGGGATGGGCGTCCAGCTCCTCCTGTGACAGGCCCTCCACCGCGTCGAGCAGCGAGTCAATGAACTCCTGCGCGTTCTGGTAGCGGTCCTCCTTCTCCGGCGCGAGCGCCTTGGCGAAGAAGGCGTCCAGCTCCGGCGGCACCGGCGCTCCCTGGCGCTTGCTGTTCACCGGCGGGACTGGCTGGGTGAGCGAGGCGGTGAGCGCCTTGCGCACGGTGTTCGCGCCGTAGGGCGAGCTGCCCGTGAGGCAGAAGTAGAGCACGCCCGCCATGGAGTACAGGTCGGAGCGCTGGTCCACGGACTCGCCACCAGCCTGCTCGGGCGGCATGTACTGCGGGGTGCCCAGCACCTGGCCGGTGGAGGTGAGCTGCTCCTCCTCGTCCTGCTCCAGGGCCTTCACCAGGCCGAAGTCCAGCACCTTGACGAAGTCCTTCCCGTCGAGCGCCTGGACCATGATGTTGTGGGGCTTCAGGTCGCGGTGGACGCAGCCCTCCTCGTGCGCGTGCGCGAGCCCCAGCGTGGCCTGCTCCAGCAGGTTCACCGCGCGGCGGAGGGTCATGGGGCCCTCGCGCTTCACCAGCTCCTTGAGGCTTTCGCCCTTGAGGAGCTCCATCACGTAGTAGCAGGTGCCGTCCGCGGCCCGGCCGAAGTCGAAGATGGTGATGACGTTCGGGTGGCGCAGGCGGCTGGCGATCTCCGCCTCGCGGCGGAAGCGCTCGAAGAACTGGGGCGCCGCGGCCAGCGACGGGTTGAGCGTCTTCACCGCCACGGGGCGCTGCACGGACGTCTGCGTGGCCCGGAAGACCATGCCCATGCCGCCCTGGCCCAGGACGCTTTCAATCTTGTAGCGGCCGTCCAGGACCTGGCCCAGCAGTTGGAGACTCTGCGCCGCGCACAGGTGGTCGAGTCCGTCGGTACTTCCGCAGTGGGGGCAGGGGGCGGCCATGGGTGGCGGGAGTATAGGCAAGCCCTGGCTAACGCCCAACCGGGGAGATGTGCCCCCTGGGCGGTCAGGCAGGCATCAGGACCGTTCCCGTGGGGCTCCCCGGCTGGTATCTCCCCCTCCGCCATGAGCCTCGTCATCGCCCAGGACATCAGCCTCGCCTACGGAAAGAAGGTCCTCTTCGATGAGGACAATTTCACACTCGGTCCCAGGGACCGGGTGGGCCTGGTGGGGGCGAACGGGACGGGGAAGTCCTCCCTGATGAAGATCATCGCCGGGGCGAGCCTGCCGGACGGGGGGACCGTCCAGTACAGCCGCCGGGCCCGGGCGGGCTACCTGCCCCAGGAGATCGCCGGCCTGCCGGAGGGGACGGTGGTGGAGGCGGTGATGAGCACCGTGCCCGGCCGGGATGCGCTGGAGTCGCGCCTGAAGGACACGGAGGCCGCGCTCGCCCAGGCCACGGACGAGGAGGAGCAGCTGGAGCTGGCCCAGACCCTGGCGGACCTCCACGCGGAGCTGGACGACTTCGAGAACCGCTACGGCAAGCACCACGCGGAGCGCATCCTCAAGGGCCTGGGCTTCAAGGACGCGGACCTGTCCAAGCCCACCCAGGCGCTGTCGGGCGGCTGGCGCATGCGGGCCGCGCTCGCGGGGTTGCTGCTCCAGGACCCGGACCTGCTGCTCCTGGACGAGCCCACCAACCACCTGGATGTGCCCACGCTCGCCTGGTTCGACGGGTTCCTGCGCCGCTCCAACAAGGCGATGGTGCTCATCTCCCACGACCGCGACTTCCTCAACCGGCAGATCAACCGGGTGGTGTCGCTGGAGATGGAGGGCGTGCGCGAGTACGCCGGCAACTACGAGGACTACAAGCGCCAGCGCGCGGAGGAGATGGTGCTCCTGCAGGCGCGCGCGGAGAAGGTGGAGCAGCGCCGCGCGGAGCTCCAGGGCTTCATCGACCGGTTCGGCGCCAAGGCCACCAAGGCGAAGCAGGCGCAGAGCCGCGCCAAGATGCTGGCCAAGCTGGAGAAGGTCCAGGTCCTGGAAGAGCGCCAGACGATGAAGTTCCGCTTCCCGGAAGTGGAGCGCAGCGGCCGGGACGTGGTGCTGATGGAGGGCATCACCAAGCGCTATGGCGCGCTCACCGTCTACAACGGGCTGGACGCGCGCCTGGAGCGGGGCCAGCGCATCGCGGTGGTCGGCGCCAACGGCGCGGGCAAGACGACGCTCCTAAAGATGGTGGCGGGGGAGCTGGCGCCGGACAGCGGGAAGGTGACGCTGGGGCACAACGTGGTGGTGGGCTATTACGCGCAGCACCACGCGGACAAGCTGGACCGCCACAACACCATCATCGAAGAGGTGCGCCCGCTGGCCGCGGACAAGCCGGAGAGCTACGTGCGCGGCGTGCTGGGGGCGTTCCTCTTCAGCGGCGATGACGTGGAGAAGCCCATCGGCGTGCTGAGCGGAGGCGAGCGCGCGCGCGTGGCGCTGGCGAAGCTGCTCCTGGTGCCGTCCAACTTCCTGCTGATGGACGAGCCGACGAACCACCTGGACCTGGACTCGTCGGAGATGCTGATTGAAGCGCTGAAGCTGTACGGCGGCACGCTCCTGTTCGTGAGCCACAACCGCAGCTTCATCAACGGCCTGTGCACGCACGTCTGGGAGGTGGCGGACGGCAAGCTCACGTCGCACCCGGGCAACCTGGACGAATACCTCTACCACCAGGAGCAGGCGCGGCTGGCGGCGGAGGGCGCGGAGTCCGGCGCGTCGAACGGGAAGGGCGCCGCGGCGGGCAGTGGCCCGGTGTCGGAGAAGGAGCGCAAGCGGCTGGAGGCGGAGGCGCGCCAGCGCCGCTCGGTGGTGGAGGGCCCCATCAAGAAGGAGATCGCGAAGCTGGAGGAGCGCATCGCGAAGGTGGAGGCCGAGCAGAAGGACCGCGAGGGGCAGCTGGCGGACCCGGTGCTCTACAACGACTTCGCCCGGGCGAAGCCGCTGATGGACGCGCACCGCGCGGGCAAGGAGGAGCTGGAAGACCTCTATGCCCGGTGGGAGCTCGCGCAGGAGAAGCTGGCGGCGGCGCAGGCGTAGCGGGGCTACTGGACGTCGAAGACCCTCCGGGCGGGGGCGCCCCCGCGCTCGAGCTGAAGCTCGATGCGCCGCGCGTCGCGCAGCTTCGTGAAGGCCTCCAGCGCCTTGTCGGGGCTGTCCAGGTCCAGGCCGTTGATGCGCTGGAGCACGTCTCCATTGCGCAGCCCGAGCCGGGAGTAGAGCGAGCCGTCCTGGATGGAGAAGAGCTTGAAGCCCACGGCGCGGCCGTCGCGGAAGGCGGGCACGATGCGGGCCTGCATCGACAGTTCATTCAAGTGCGTGATCGCCTCGGTGACGTCCTCACGGGGAATCGAATAGGTGTCCGTGCCCGTCTCCCGGATGCCCCGGCCCAGGCCGGAGCCTCCTGGCATCACCGCACCCGGATGGACATTCACAGGCACGGGGGCCACGGTCGCTGAGCCGTCGATGTATTCGACCCGTCCGTCCACCATGAGCAGGATGCGCTCCCGCTCGATGGCGAAGACGCGGGCGCCCTGGATGATGTCGCTGACCATCAGGCTGTGCGCGCTGCCGCCTGGCAGCTCATGGACCGAAGCCATGGACCACCGGGGATCCTGCGCCACCAGGGTCCCGAGCAGGCGAAGGCCCATCATGCTCCGGGAAAGGGCCAGGGGCTGGGCCGGAGCCGTGGGTATCTCGTCGCGGAGGGAGAGGCCCGTCAGCCGCGCGAGCTGGTTCGCCTCCAGTGCCGCCACCGTGGGGCCGCTCGTGGGCCTGTGCGCCGCGGGCGGTGTCTCGCGGGGGCCAGGGGTTACGACCGCCTCGAATCCTTGATTCACGATCAGCGCCGCCGCCAGGGCGCAGGAAAAGACAATCAAGACGAACAGTCCCTGAAGGGACCTGTGCACTCCACGGTTCACCGAAGCCTCCCAGGTTGGAACCCGGAGGCCCAAGAGCAAGACCAGGGCCAGTGGGCTCCTGCCTCTGGAGGGGGAGTCAGGAGCCCACGGGCCCCGGTGCCGTGAAGGACCCCTTGTCACGCGGCGCCGTGCGGGCCGGGACAAGGCGTCAAGACACGATGTCCGGTGCCATCGTCAGTGGCTGTAATAGAACGACGAACCCCACACGGAGGCCGTCCGGCTGGCGGGCGCCGTCCCGAGATAGCAATGCTCGCTGTCGAAGCTGCCCATGGGGCAGTGGGGCGTGGGCGTGATGTAGAGGTTGTTCGCGAACTTGAACGGCGTCGAACCCCAGGGCAGCGGCATGACGAAGCAGTTGGCCCCGTCGAACGACGACGGCGCGGGGCAGGCATTGCCCGGTCCCGGCGTCAGATACAGATTCCCCGACCAGACGAAGTAGGTGGTGCTCCAGGACGGGTAGGGGAGGACGTAGCAGTTCGCCGTGTCGTACGACGACGGTGCCGGGCATGAGGTGCCGGGCACGGCGTTGATGTAGTAGCTGTTGTTGTAGACGAACGGTCCCGAGCCTGCGGGCACCGTCATCACGTAACAGTTCACCCCGTCCCAGGTCGCGGAGATCGGCGCGCCCGTATGGGAGGTGACGGTCGGGGCACAGGGGTTGTAGGGACTGTACGGCGTGGCTTCCGCGAAATATTCGTGGGAGTCCGCGTTCCTGACGGCATTGCCAGGGTTCGAGAGAGCAAGGCTCGCCGCGGCCGTGTGTCCATAGGCCAGGTCATCCGTCTCGGCGACCACCCGGAAGTGGCTGACTTCATGAACCAGCGTTCCCGCCTTCGAATCCGTCCCTGTCATCGGCGCGGACCAGAACGCAGGGCAGAGGTGGATCTTGTATTCCTTCTTGGGGCGGACGAAGGCGTAGACGCCGGACTTGTTGCAGTTGCAGTAGTACTGGAAGGAGGCGTTGTCCACGGCGTTCCGGATCTTCCGGAAGTGCTCGCGGACGGTGCTGTAGCGAGAGGAGTCGTTGGCGCCGAACCAGGTGGTGTAGCGGGACGTCACGGTCCCGGCCACCAGATAGTCATAGGCGTCATCCGCGTAGTTGAGCGCATGCTCCCGGGCATTGATGAGGTCGTTCTTCTCCGAGGTGCTGCACGACTTGAACTTCCCATTGGTGCCGTCGACGATCTTGGTGACCGGCTCCTCGTCGTCCGCGTCATCCGGATCGAGCGGGGGCTCGCGACCCTCGATGTCGAGCAAGAGGACGTTGGAGAACGCCTCGAGCGATGCTCCGCCCTTGCTGGTTCCCTGGCTGAGGACTTCGGTCCGGTACTGGACCGCATACGTCCCCGAGCCGGAGAGGTCGTAGTTGTCCCAGAGCGAGGCGATGCCCGAGACGCTCTCTCCTGGCTTGAGGGTCAGGAAGTCCCGGTCGGAGGGGACCACGCGCTTGTAGAGCCGGCCAATGTATTCCACCGGCTTCCTGTCCCGGGAGACGGAGAGGATGTCGGCCTCAATCCCTTCCACCACGGGGGTCTGGTAGTTGAGGATCCGCACCGGGCTGTCGGAGATGTTCGTGAAGGTGACGACCAGGTCGACGGGCATGTCCGCCGGATACTTCGTCGTCTTGGAGGCGAGCTTGATCTCAATGGCCTCCTTGGCGTTCGCGTGGATGGGAATGAAGACAAGCGCGGCCAAGATGAGACATGTCAGTTTCATGCAGCTTCCCTGGGTGGGTGTTCTTGCCCGGACAGGGTGCACCAGCCTGGGTGAAATATTCAATGTGACAAAGGCGTCGTGCGAGGCGCTGATTTGTAACCAGAACCGTTACAGGCGCGGCCTCTCGTGACGCGTGTCTATTTGAAGATCTTCGACAGCAACCACACGACAGCGGACTCGGCGGCGCTGTTGTTGAGGTGCCGGGCGCGGCGGCCATAGGTTTCGCTGGGCCGGGCCTTGGTCAGCTCGTCCGTGTACGGGGCGGAGCCCTCCGGCGCGCAGCTGCCGCAGAACAGGCGCTCCTCCCAGACGAAGCCGTAGCGCGGGTCGATGCGCCTCCCGCACGTCACGCAGGCGGGCACGTCGCCCAGGTGCACCTTGGGCAGCAGGCTCAGCCCCCGCGGGTCGTCGTACTCGTGCTCGAAGTCCACGGGGCCCGGCATCGGCTCCCGGCGGGGCTCGGGCTCCGCCGCCTTCTGGAGCCGGGCCAGCTCCTCCGAGTCCAGCGCCACGCCCCGGCACTTCACGCAGACGTCCACCGCGACGTCCCGGAGGTCGACGGCGGGGAGGGGCGCGCCGCCGCACGTAGGGCAGGTCGGCGCCTGACGCCCGCAGGAAGGACAGCCGGGGACGTACTGGAGGGACGCCTCGCACCCCTTGCACCGCCCGGGCTTCCCCTTGGCCTGCTCGAAGACGGACTCCAGCGTGGGGCCACCGATGAGCTTCGCCAGCATCTCCGCTTCGAGCCAGGCGGCGCCGCACGCTCCACACTCGTCACGCACCACGCCCCGGGCGTAGGTGCTGCGCATCGTCGTCTGACAGAAGGGGCACGCCCGCATGGAGGGCACCAGCCTACCGGGTCTTCTTCGGAAACGGGACCCGGAGGCCCCCTGGCGCGTGACTCAGCCCGCGCGGCGGCGCTTTTCCTTCTTCGGCTTCGGCTCCGGGGGCTTCGCGGGGGCGGGGGCGGGCTCGCGCAGCTCCTCGGGGACGGGCAGGGCGGACTGGGAGGGGCGGGTGGGGGGCGCGGGCGTGCCCTCCGGCAGCGCGCCTTCCACCGGCTCCGACGGCAGCGCCGGCAGCCGGATGACGAACGTGGTGCCTTCGCTCATCTTGCTCTGCACGCTGATGCTGCCGCCGTGGTTCTTCACGATGCGCTGGCAGATGGCCAGCCCCAGGCCCGTGCCCTTCTGCTTCGTCGTGAAGAAGGGGATGAAGATGTGCGGCTGCTGATCCGCCGGGATGCCCGGCCCGTTGTCGGAGACGCGCACCTCCACGAACTCGCCGGCCGCGCTGCGGAAGTCCCCGAAGCGCTCCGGCTTCTCCGTGCGCACCGTGATGCAGCCCTTCTGGGGCCCCAGCGCCTGCACGGCGTTCTGCACCAGGTTGATCAACACCTGCTTGAGCTGCTCCGCGTCACCCTCCGTGCGCGGCAGGCGCAGGTCCAGCTCCACCGCCAGCTCCGCGGTGGCCGGCATGTCGTTCTGGATGAGCCGCATCGTGCGCGTCACCACCTCGTTGAGGTCGGTGGGCCCGAAGTTCTGCTTCAGCGGACGCGAGTAGTCGAGGAACGCCGTCACCACGCCGTTGAGCCGGTTGACCTCCTCCACGATGACGTCCAGGAACTCGCCGTCCTCGCCCGGCAGGCGCTTGGGGTCCAGGCACTGCGCCGCGCCCTTGATGGCGCCCAGCGGGTTGCGGATCTCATGCGCGAGGCCCGCCGCCATCTCACCCAGCGCGGCCAGGCGGTCGCGCTCGCGGATCTTCTCGTACAGCTTGGAGTTCTCCAGCACCGTCGCCATCCGCTCGGAGACCTCCAGGATGAGGGCGATCTCGTCGGACGCGTACGCCTCCGGGACCCGCTCGTCCCAGAGGTTCAGGAAGCCGATCACGCGGTCATTGCCCATCAGCGGGACGCTGATGCCGGCCTTCATCTGGAGCAGCGCGGCGCGCGTGTCATTGAGCCGCTTCAGCTCGTCGCGGAAGCGCTTGCCCTCCACCGCCTGCACCCGCATCACGGAGATGCGCCGCTCGATGTTCTCCAGCAGCACCGCCTTCTGCCCGCTGGCCACCGCGAACAGCACGCCGCGCGCGGCGGCCGTGTCCAGCAGCGCCACCGGCAGCGGGCCCCGCGAATCCAGCAGCCGGTAGCCGGGCCGGTCCTCCGCCATCAGGTACACCGACGCGTGCGTCACGCGCCCCGTCTCGTGCAGGGCATCCAGCACCACGCGCGCCAGCTCCGAGATCTCGATGACGGACGCCATCCGCACGCGCAGCGCGCCCAGCGTGCCCAGCAGGGCGAAGCGCTCGCGGAAGAAGATGCGCACCACCATCTCCTCCACCTTGGTGCGCAGCGGATCCAACAGGATGAGGATGACGAACGCGGCCACCACCGTGTTGAAGACGAACAGCGACGTGTTCTCGTCCACCCACGCGGTGAGCACCGTGAAGACCGCCGCCAGGATGATGGCCAGCACCGTCTGCGAGGCGATCTTCCCCAGCAGCTCGTGCAGGTCCATCAGCCGCAGCCGCAGCAGCGTCTGCGCGAGGAAGAACAGGTAGAGCGTCGCGAAGACGGGCCCCAGCGTGGGGAACGGGATGTCGAAGCGGCTCAGGAAGTCCAGGCCGTTGAAGAGCACCGCCGCGCCCGCGCCAATGGCCAGGTACGCCAGCCGGAACTGCTCGATGCGCGATTCCGTCGTGCGCACCCGGTGCACCAGCAGCGACACGGACGTGAACAGGGTGCCCAGCACCCAGGTCCCCATCGCCACCCGGGCCCATGTTTTGTCCGCCAACGGAGTGACGGCGACCGTGAGCCCCAGCACGGCGGACAGGAGGGCGAGCCGCCGGCCGACCAGGTGGGCGCCCTTGCTGACCCCCAAGAACTCAAGGAAGAAGGAGACCGCCGCTCCAGGGACCAGGGAGACGACGGCGATGGTGGCCCCGAGGGCGATGCGGGACACCCAGGGGTAGTCCTGGGCGGGGAAGATGCTGTGGAAGAAGAGGCTGAGGTAGTACCCGGCGACCGTCAGGGTGAAGACGGAGTAGAGGGTGAGGACCCGGGGCCGCCCGGGGCGCAACAACATGGACACGCCCAGCGCCAGGCCGATGATGGATGCAAGCAGTGCGCTCTGGGTGCGGATATCCATGTGCAGGCGGACAGTCTAACCTCTGTCGGGGGCTGGAAATTTTCCATCCATCCCCAGTTGTCCTCGGGCGTGCCCGAGCGCATCACCCAGGGTCCCCGAGGCCCCCGCGAATGAAAGTGTCCCTCCAGCATCTGGCCCTCCTCGCCTCCGCGACGCTCCTGTCGGCGCAGGCTCCCGCCCCTTCCGACGCCTCCACCGCCCCGGTGACGCCGGCCGCCACGGCACCGGCCCCCACGCCCGTGGGGCCCAAGGGCCTCCTGGGCGCGGCGTCCACGGAGGAGACGGATCAGGCCCCCGCGTCGCGCACGGACAGCGCGCCGTCGGAGGCGCAGCTGACGCCGCCGCCGGACGCGGACAAGGCGCCGCTGCCGGGGGGCTACGTGCAGGTCTTCAACCCGGCCTTCCCGGGGCTCGTGCCGCCCACGCCGGTGGTGCACCGCGGGCGCCGCTATGGGCTGGAGGACCTGGCGCCGTACTTCGCCGACGGGAAGAAGCGGGACGCGAAGGACGCGTTCGACAAGGGGCAGTACACCCGGGCGCGCGCGCTGCTGGAGGCCGAGGGTGACAGCCCGCCGGTGCGCTACCTGCGCGCGCTGTCGGCGGTGCGCGCCGGGGACGACAAGGCGGCGGCGGTGGAGATGGCGGCGCTGGCCAACGACTACCCGGCGCTGAGGGACCGCTGCCTCACGCACGCGGGCGTGGCGCTGGAGTCCCAGGGCCAGCTGGACGCTGCGGCGGAGAGCTTCAAGCAGGTGCCGGAGGGCTCGCGGATGTACGTGGACGCGCGCCTGGGGCTGGCGCGGGTGCTGCGCAAGAAGAAGGACTACGACGGCGCGATGGCGGCGCTCACGCCCCTCACCCAGCGCACGATGACGGGCTGGGGCCGCAACGTGGGCGCGGAGGCGCTGATCGCGACGGCGGACCTGGCGGTGGAGAAGAAGGACAAGGCCGCCGAGCGCGCCGCGCTGTGGCGCCTGTGGGCGAGCCAGCCCCTGTCGCCCATCGTCAAGCAGGTGGAGAAGCGCCTCAAGGGCCAGACGCCGCCGGTGGAGGCGAAGGTGGGCCGCGCGGAGGCGCTGATCGAGGCGCACCGCAACAAGCAGGGCATGGCCATCCTGGAGCCGATGCTGGCGACGATGAAGCTGCCGGACGCGCTCGCGTGCCGGGCGCACTTCGCCTTCGGCAAGGGGCAGCGCAAGGAGCGCCAGCACACGCGCGCCATCCAGGTGCTCACGCCGGTGGTGGACCAGTGCAAGGACCGCGACCTGCTGGCCCGCGCGCTGTACGTGCTGGGCTCGTCGCGCTCCATCGTGGATCAGCAGCGCGGGACGGAGACGTACGAGCGGCTGGCGCGCGAGTTCCCGGACCACTCGTTCGCGGACGACGCGCTCTTCTACGCGGCGGACCTGTACGTGAAGACGAACCGCCCCCAGGACGCGATGGCGCGCCTGGACGAGGTAGCGCGGCTGTACCCCAAGGGTGACTTCCTGGGCGAGGCGCTCTTCAAGGCGTTCTGGGTGGCGCGCACGTCGAAGGTGGAGGACGGCGGCTTCGCCTTCCTGGACCGCATCGAGGAGCAGTTCGCCAACGCGGACGAGTCCTACGACGTGGAGCGCGCGCGCTACTGGCGGGCGCGCACGCTGGAGGAGCGCGGCAACATCCAGGGCGCCGCGGAGCTGATGGAGGCGCTCGCGGTGGAGCACCCGGCCACGTACTACGGCCTGATGGCGCGCTCGAAGCTGGGCGAGCTGGACGCGAAGCGGCTGGAGCGCGCCTCGTCGAAGATCTTCGACGTGCCGGAGTCCGCCAGCCCCTGGCCGATGTTCGCGGGCCCCATGGGCGAGGATCCGCACTTCCGCGCGGGCGTGGAGCTGCTTCGCCTGGGCTTCGCGGACTCCGTGTCGTCGGAGCTGATGCTGGTGAACCGCTCGAGCCAGCCGCCGGAGTCCATGCGGCTGCTGGTGATGGTGCTGTCGCAGTCCGGGGACATGCGGTCGGCGCACGCCATCGCGCGGCTCGCGCTGCGCAAGGACCTGAGCGGGCGCATCACCGCGCAGACGCGGCCGGTGTGGGAGGTGGCCTATCCCAACGCCTTCCGCGACCTCATCGAGAAGCACACCGTGCCCGCGGGCGTGGAGCCGGACCTGCTCCAGGCGCTGATGCGCGAGGAGAGCGCGTTGGACCCCAAGGCCCTGTCCTGGGCCGGCGCGCTGGGCCTCACGCAGCTGATGCCGTCCACGGCGAAGGGCGTGGCGCGCGACCTCAAGGTGAAGCACTTCACCGTGGACTCGCTGCTCCAGCCGGAGCTGAACATCCGCTTCGGCGCGCACTACCTGGGCGGTCTCATCAAGCAGTTCAAGGGCCACACGCCCTACGCGGTCGGCAGCTACAACGCGGGCTCCGGCGCGGTGAACCGCTGGCGCGCGGCCAGCCCGGACCTGCCGCTGGACGCGTGGGTGGAGGAGATCCCCATCGCGGAGACGCGCGGCTACATCAAGCGCGTGCTGCGCTCGTACAACACCTACCAGCTCCTCTATGGCCGCGTGCCCAAGGTGCCGGTGATGCCCAGCGCCTCGCGCTAGCGCAAGCCTCGCCGACGCCTGAATCCGGTCATTCTCCGTTGACCGGCGGGTGGGCAGCGAGAAGCGGGGCTCATGCCCTCCGGTCCGTCACCACTGGAAGGGGCTCGGGAGGAGCGAGGGGGCTGATACTGTCGGTGGGCCGTTCCACCCCCTCGTTTGCGTGAAGGACAACACGCCATGAGCCACACCGACGCCCCCGCCCCGCAGATAGACCTCAACCGCACCGCCGTGGAGATCGCCCCCGAGACCTTCTGGGTCGGGAAGCGCGAGCCCGGCGGCATCTTCTTCGCCAATCCCTACCTGCGGCGCTTTCGCGGCACGGACGCGCGCACGAAGAAGGCCGCGGAGTTCAATCTCCTCATCGACCCCGGGTCGAGCAGCGACTTCTCCACCATCCACACCAAGGTGGTGTCGCTGATTGGCGGGATGGACCGGCTGTCCGCGCTCTTCATCAACCACCAGGATCCGGACGTGGGCTCGTCGGCGAACATCATCTCCGCGCGCTACTCGCCGCGCGCGAGCATCCTGTGCTCCGAGGACACCTGGCGGCTCATCGTCCACTTCAACCTGCCGCGCAACCGCTTCATCCCGACGGAGAAGTTCTCCCAGGGGCTGAGCGTGCCCACCGGGCACCGGTTGTTGCCGGTGCCGTCGCCCTTCTGCCACTTCCGGGGGGCGGTGATGCTCTACGACCCGCAGACGCGGGTGCTCTTCACGGGCGACCTCTTCGGCGGCCTCACGGACAGCAAGGCCCAGGGCCTGTGGGCGGACGAGTCCGACTGGACGGGCATCCGGGCGTTCCACCAAATCTACATGCCGGTGAACTCGGCGTTGGTGCGCGCGGTGGCGGCCATCCGGAAGCTGACGCCCGCGGTGGAGATGATCGCCCCCCAGCACGGCCGCGTCATCCGGGGCAAGCTCGTGCAGCAGTTCCTGGAGCGCATGGAGCGGCTGCAGGTGGGCCTGGACATCATCGACGAGGCGCAGGACCGCACGCACCTGCAGGCGTGGAACTCGGTGGTGGACCGGGTGCTGACGCTGGCGCGCGGCTACCTGGGGGACTCGGTGGAGGCGAAGCTCACCGCGAGCGACCAGCTGTCGGACACGGCGAAGTTCAATGGCAAGCGGCTGGAGGTGAGCCGGATGGGCAAGTGGACGCTGGAGCACGTGGTGGAATTGCTCTGCCAGGGCGAGCCCACGGAGATCTCCGGCCCCATCATGGTGGAGGCCACCATCGCCGCCGCCGAGTACAACCTGCCCACGCCCCACCTGGACATCGAGGGCGCGGGCGCACCGGCCCCCGTCTCGCTGTTGGAGTCGTGAGGGGAGGGCGGGGTGCATTCCAAGGACGATGACGCAGGAGCCGTGGCGTACCTGGGCCCGGACGCGCTGCGGGAGCAGGCCCCGGCCGGGGACGGCCTGGAGCCGACCTTGCCCCAGGTGCGGACGCCCGTGTCTCCAGGGGGCACGCTGATCCAGGGCGCGGTGACGCCGCAGCCCGCGCCGGTGAACCGGGGGCTCGTCCCCGGGCAGGTGGTGGCGGGCCGCTACCGGGTGGAGAAGTGGCTGGGCGTGGGGGGGACGTCGGCGGTGTACCAGGCGCTGGACCTGAAGAACCAGCAGCGCCTGGCGCTCAAGGTGCTAGCGGTGCCGCACGCGGACGAGGCCCTGGTCACGCGCTTCCGCCAGGAGGTGGAGCACGCCAAGGCGTTGGAGCACATCAACATCCTGCATGTCTTCGACGTGGGCATGGATGGCGACCGGCACTACCTGACGGTGGAGCTGCTGGAGGGCAGCGACCTGCGGCAGGTGATGCTGGAGGGGCGCCCCACGCTCGCCAATGCCTTGCGGTGGTTGATGCACGCCTCGGTGGCGCTGGAGCACGCGCACGCGCGCGGGGTGCTGCACCGGGACGTGAAGCCGGGCAACCTGTTCATCACGCGCACGGGCGTGTTGAAGCTGATGGACTTCGGGCTCGCCAAGAGCGCGCACGTGATGGGCAACACGGCGCAGGGAGCGACGCTGGGGACTCCGGAGTACATGGCGCCCGAGCAGGTCACGGGCGCGGCCGTGTCACCGGCCACGGACCTGTATGCTCTGGGCGTGGTGGCGTACGAGCTGCTCACGGGGCGGCTTCCGTTCCGCCATGCCCAGCCCGTGCCGCTGATGCTCATGCACGTGCAGGAGACGCCTGTTCCCCTGCGGAAGGTGCGTCCGGAGCTGCCGGAGGCGTTCGAGCGGATTGTGTTGAAGTTGATGCGCAAGCGGCCCGAGGAGCGCCAGGGGAGCGCGACCGTGCTGCGCAGTGAACTGGCGGGGTTGTGGCCCCTGGTGCTCAATCACACCCGCGAAGTATAGGGAGGGGTCTCGGCAAGGAGCCCCTCCATGTCTGTCCGGTTCAACCACACCATCATCGCCGCGAAGGACAAGGTGGCGTCCGCGCATTTCCTGGCGGAGCTGCTGGGGCTCCCCGAGCCCCAGCCCTTCGGACACTTCCAGGTGGTCAAGCTGTCGGACGGGGCATCGCTCGACTTCGCCAACAGCGAGGAGGAGATTCGCTCGCAGCACTATGCCTTCCTCGTCTCGGAGGAGGTGTTCGATTCGCTGATCGCGAAGATCCGCGACCGGAAGCTCCAGCACTGGGCCGACCCGCGCGGTCAGCGCGTGAATGAGATCAACACCCATGACGGCGGGCGCGGCGTGTATTTCCAGGACCCGTCCGGGCACTTCATGGAGGCCATCACGGTGCCGTACGGTGGTTGGTGACGGATTGTTTGTCTGGGATTGAGGGCGCCCGCTGCTGTCGCCGCCGCCTCGATGTCGCCATCAATTCGTGACATCGAGGGCCCGGTCGCAGCCCGTCGCGGGTGGAAATCAGGTAGGCTGCCGGGACATGGGCGCTGCGTCGAACCCTTCGGAAGGAAAGAACGCGCTGCTTCGCGGCCTTCCCTCCATCGAGCAACTGCTGCGGCGGCCGTCGCTGGAGCCCCGACTCGCGAACCTCCCCCATGCCCGCGCGGTCGCGGCCCTGCGGCTCGCCGTCGAACGCGTGCGCTCCCGGCTCCTCGCCGGTGACTCGCGCCCCTTCGAGGACGCGGACGTGGAAGCCGCCCTCACGTCCCTGGCCACGCCGAACCTGCGGCCGGTGCTCAACGCGACCGGCGTCGTGCTCCACACGAACCTGGGCCGCGCGCCGCTCGCGCCCGAGGCCGTGGAGGCCGTCGTCGCCGTGGCGCGGGGCTACTCCAACCTGGAATACGACCTGGACGAAGGCGAACGCGGCAGCCGCTATGCCCCGCTCGTCGGCCTGCTGCGCGCGCTCACGGGCGCGGAGGATGCCATCGTCGTCAACAACTGCGCGGGGGCCGTGTTGCTCGTCCTCGCGGCGCTTGCCTCGGGCCGCGAGTGCGTCGTCTCTCGCGGAGAGCTCGTCGAAATTGGCGGCGGCTTTCGCATCCCGGACGTCATGCGCCAGTCCGGCGCGAAGCTCGTGGAGGTGGGCACCACGAACCGCACCCGCCGCGCGGACTACGCCAACGCGCTGGGCCCGGACACGGGCCTCATCGTGAAGGTCCACCGCTCCAACTTCGCGCTCGTCGGCTTCACGGAAGAGGCCTCGCTCGCGGAGCTGACGGACCTGGGCCGCTCCCGGGGCGTGCCCGTGTTCCAGGACCTGGGCTCCGGCGCGCTGGTGCCCCTGTCCGGTCCTGGCCTCACACCCGAACCCACCGTCGCCCAGGCCATCAGCGCCGGGGCGGAGGTCGTCGCCTTCTCCGGAGACAAGCTCCTGGGGGGGCCCCAGGCCGGTGTCATCGTCGGCCGGGCGGACCTGCTCCAGCGCATCAAGTCCCACCCGCTCACACGTGCCTTGCGTGTCGACAAGATGACGGTCGCGGCCCTGGAGGCGACGCTCGCGCTCTATCGGGACGGCCGCCCGGGCGCGGTCCCCACCCAAGGCCTGCTCACCCAGCAACCAGCGGTCTTGCAGGCCCGCGCACAGCGGCTGGCGGCCCTGCTCGCGGCACGCGGCGTCGAGGGCCGGGTGCTGTCGGTGGATGGACAGGTGGGAGGCGGAGCCATGCCGCTGTCCCGGTTGCCTTCCTACGCTTGCAGCCTCACCGTAGGAGCGCCGAAACTATTCCTGGAACGCCTGCGCGAAGGCGAGGTGCCGGTTATTGGCAGGATTGCGGATGACGAGATCGTTCTCGACGTCCGATGTCTCTCAGAGGAGGACCTGGGGCAGGTCGCGCAGGCTGTGGCGGCCGCCCATTCGGGAAGCCAGCCATGATCAACAGCGCCGTGCTCGTTTTAAACCGGTACTACCAACCGGTTCACGTGACGTCGGTTAAACGGGCTTTTTCCCTGCTGTATCAGGGCGTCGCCAAGGCCATCGACGAGCAGTACCGCTTGTATGAGTTCGAGGACTGGGCCGCGCTCAGCGCCACCCAGGACAGCATCACCACCATCGACCGCACCATCCGCGTCCCCCGAGTGCTCGTGCTGGGTGCGTATGATCACCTGCCGCGCGCCAAGGTGCGCTTCTCGCGCCTCAACATCTACGCGCGCGACAACGACACCTGCCAGTACTGCGCGAAGCAGCTGCCCCGCAGCGACCTCAACCTGGATCACGTCAACCCGCGCACCCAGGGCGGCAAGACGACGTGGGAGAACGTCGTGTGCTCCTGCGTGCCCTGCAATCTGAAGAAGGGTGGACGCACGCCGGAGCAGGCCGGGATGCGGCTGCTCAAGAAGCCCGTGCGCCCGCGCTGGACGCCGCTGTTCCGCGGGGCCGTCCGCAAGGTCACATACCGTGAGTGGCTGCCGTTCCTGCACCTCGCGGACCTGTCGTACTGGAACGTCGAGCTGCTCGACGAGTGAGTGTCACCGGCCGTCCCCCCGGCCGCCTGCCCCCAGAGCCTCCTGGCGAAGGGGGGCCGGCGGCCGTGGGACGGCCGTGAAATGGCGGGGTGTCGACTCGGGCGGTAGGACGGGCTTTGATGCGAGCCTTCGTGAAGCCCGCCCCTTCGTCGCCAGCGGTCCCTGCCTTGCTCACCAGTGCGTCGCCGCGTGCCGTGGGGGCCCCGGCGACGGGCGTGTCGCCCGCGGGGCCCGCGGGCCTGACGCGGCGGGCGCGCTCGCGGCGGATCATCGCGGTGGGCGGCGGCAAGGGCGGCATCGGCAAGTCGATGGTGTCCGCGAACCTGGGCGTCGCGCTCGCGCAAGCCGGCCACAAGGTGCTGCTCGTGGACGCGGACCTGGGCGGGGCCAACCTGCACACCTGCCTGGGCGTGGGGCCTCCGGAGGCCACGCTGTCGGACTTCCTTCGGCGCGGGAAGGCGGACCTCGAGGACGTGATGGTCGCCACGGGCGTGCCGGGCCTGTCGTTGATCGCCGGCGCGCAGGACTCGCTGGACGCGGCGAACCTCAAGTATGCCCAGAAGCAGAAGCTGCTGCGCACGCTGCTGTCGCAGACGGCGGACTACCTCATCCTGGACCTGGGCGCGGGCACCAGCTTCAACACGCTCGACTTCTTCCTGATCGCGGATCACGGCCTGCTGGTGGTGCTGCCGGAGCCCACGTCCGTGGAGAACGCGTACCGCTTCGTCAAGGCGGCCTTCTTCCGGAAGCTCCAGCAGACGGAGGCGCGCTACGGCATCCAGGACCTCGTCGAGGGCGCGCTGTCCACGCGCGAGGGGGCGCTCCGGACGCTGCACGACGTGGTCGAGCAGGTGCGGCGCAAGGCCCCGTCGGACGCGGAGCGGCTGGAGCGGGAGCTGGCGGCGTTCCGGGTGCGGCTGGTCGTGAACCAGGCGCGCACCGACGCGGACGCGAACGTGGGCGCCGCGATGGTGTCCGCGTGGAAGAAGTTCTTTGGCATCGACATGGATGATCTGGGCGCCCTGCGCTACGACGACGAGGCGTGGCGCGCGGTGCGCAAGCGCAAGCCGGTGCTCATCGAGCGGCCCGACTCGCCCGTGTCCCAGGGCCTCCAGCGCATCGCCGCGCGGCTGCTCTCTCTCGACGGCCTTTCCCCCGAGTCCGCCATTCCATGAAGCCCTTCGCGCAGCAGACCTACTACGAAATCCTGGAGGTGCCGCCCACGGCCTCCGACGCGGAGATCCGCGCGGCCCACCAGCGCCTGATGGAGCTGTATTCGCCCGACTCCATCGCGGTGTACGCGCTGGGGGATCCGGATCAGGTGGAGGCGCTGCGTGCGCAGATGACCGAAGCGATGGAGATGCTCACCGACGCGGACCTGCGCGTCGAATATGACCGCTCCATCGGGCTGTCCACGGATCAGCTCGCGAAGGCCGCCGCCGCGGTGGGGGCCCCGGACAAGGTGGATTCGGCCACGCGGGTCGCGGAGGCCCTGGCGACCGCCGCCGCGGCGCTCGCCAAGGCCGCGGGGGCCGTGGATGCTGAGAGGCTGGAGGCGGAGTCGCGGCTGAAGGCCGCGTCGTCCGTGAACGAGGATGCGGTGGAGGCGCCGCGCGCGAGCGGTACGCCCGGAAAGAGCGAGGATCGGATGCGCGGTGAGGAGTCGAAGCGGCAGGAGTCCTCGGGGATGGACGCGCCGGGCGCGGCCCCCGAACCGGTGATGGTGGGAGGCGTGGCGGTGGTGGAGGCCTTCCGGGCCTCGTTCACCCGGAGCCTGTCGTTCGTCTACGTCCCCGCGGGGCCGCTGCGCGGACAGGGCAAGGGGGCCGTCACCGAAGGCCTGGGGGCGTCACCAGGCCCCACCGTGGAGGCGAAGGAGTCGGTGGCCGCCGAGCCCGCGAGCGAAGCGGCGTCCGCGTCGAGGCCTGCCGCCGCGCCGGCCGAAGCCGCGACCGTGGCGCCACCGGACCCCGCGCCGAAGTCGGGCGAGGCTGCTTCGGGGGGCGGGACCTCCGCCGCGTCCGCGCCAGACTCCCAGGGCCCCTCCGCGAACACCGCCGGAGCCTCGGCCGTGGAGCAATCCAGCGCCACGGCCTCGGCGCCCTCCCGGGCCGAGCAGGACGCGGCGCCCGCACCGTCGGCGGGTGCGGACCTCACCGCCCCCGCGTCAGGGGAGCACGCGGGGGCGTCCGTCGAGGCCGCTGCTCCAGCGTCCGTGGCCTCCACGTCGGACGGCGCGGTGGCTCCGGGAGTGGATGCTCCGAAGGTCGCCACCGCCGTTTCGGACCGCGAGCCGACCCCGGAGGCCGGTGCTCCGGACCGCGCCGAAGCGGCTTCCTCGGAAGCCAGCTCGGTGTCTCCGGAGGCCGGCGCCGCGAGCCCCCTCGCCCCGGCGGTCCCGGATGAGGCCGCCCGGACGGCGGCCGTGGACAGCGCCTCGGTCGCGACGACGACCCAGGGTGAGTCGTCTCCGAACCCCGCTCCGACCCCGGACGCGACGCCCAGCGCGTTGGCCCGGAC
Organism: Corallococcus silvisoli; assembly: GCF_009909145.1. NCBI lineage: Bacteria > Pseudomonadati > Myxococcota > Myxococcia > Myxococcales > Myxococcaceae > Corallococcus > Corallococcus silvisoli. The sequence continues at coordinate 132,472 of NZ_JAAAPJ010000017.1, read as the reverse complement.
CCCGGCCACCGGGGCTTCGCGCGCCGCCGTGCGACCGCTGACGTCACGCCCCATCGACTCTCGGCCCGCCACGGGACCTGGCGCATCGAAGAGCCCCACCGTCCGGAAGCTCGGGGACGCCCAGGTGCTGGCGCAGGATTCGGCCATCGCGACGGCGGAGTCCGCGCTGGCGCAGGTGGCCGCCAAGGTGCGCGAGGCGCGGCCTCGGGGCGTGGACATCCCCGCGGACGCCGAGTTCAACGGCGAACTGCTCCGCCGCGTCCGCGAGGCCCGGGGCCTGTCCATCCAGCAGCTCGCCGACCGCACCCGCATCTCCGTGCGTCACCTGGAGAACGTGGAGGCGGACCGCTACACCGCGCTGCCCACCACCGTGTACCTGCGCGGCATCCTCATGAACCTCGCCCGCGAGCTGGGCCTGGACCCCCTGCGCGTGTCCAAGAGCTATCTGGCGCTGTTCTCAGAGAAACCCGCCAGGTCGGGCCGCTGACGCCGAGGCGGCCGGGCACCCTCCCATGCAACCGGAAAAGTTGACTCGCACGGGGTGGGTGCCTAAGTAGTGGCACGATGACGGAAGAGGAAAAGGTCAAGGCGATGCGACTCGCCCGCGCGATCGCCTCCGATATTTCGCTCTACAACGAGCAGAAGATCATCAAGGGCATCGAGCAGGACAACCTTTTCGAGGTCCTCAAGGAGGAACTGGAAGAGGGGCGCGCGCTCTACAAGAGCCGCGTGAGCGCTGAAATCAGCACCCAGGCGAACTTCTTCGAGCGCGCCATCAACGACATCGTGTTGCGCTCCAAGGCGCACGTGAAGTCGAAGATCTGGTAGCTCCTTCCGCCGTGGCCTCACCCGACACGCGCGAGCACCGCGCCCTCCCCGAAGCCAGGGGCGAGCGCCTGGACCAATACCTCGCGCGCGCGTTCCCGGACCTCACGCGCTCCCGGCTCCAGGGCCTCATCGCGGACGGCCATGTGCTGTCCGACGGCAAGCCGGGCAAGGTCGCCCAGCGCCTGCGTGGGGGCGAGCTCCTCACCGTCCACATCCCCGCGCCCGTCGCCGCCATTCCCCAGGCCGAGGCGCTGCCCGTGTCCGTGCTGCACGAGGACCGCGACCTCGTCGTCGTGGACAAGGCCGCCGGCATGGTGGTGCACCCGGGCGCGGGCCACGCCTCCGGGACGCTGGTCAACGCCCTCCTGCACCGCGTGAAGGACCTGGCGGGCGTGGGCGGCGAGCTGCGCCCCGGCATCGTCCACCGGCTGGACAAGGACACCACCGGCTGCCTCGTCGTCGCCAAGCACGAGAAGGCCCTGGTGGCCCTCCAGAAGGCCTTCAAGACGCGCGAAGTGCAGAAGACGTACCTCGCGCTGGTGCACGGCGTGCCGCCCGCGGAGGGGCGCATCGAGACGCTCTATGGCCGTCACCCCATCCACCGCCAGCGCTTCACCGGCAAGGTGAAGGAGGGCAAGCCCGCCATCACCGTGTTCCGCGTGCGCGAGGCGTTCGAGGGCGCGGCGCTGGTGGAGGTGGACCTGCTCACTGGCCGCACGCATCAGATCCGCGTCCACCTGGCGGAGGCCGGACACCCGCTGCTGTGCGACGCGCTCTATGGCGGCGGCCGCAAGGCGAAGGGCGCGGTGGAGAAGGCGCAGGAGGCGCTGGGCCGTCAGGCGCTGCACGCGTGGCGCCTGGCCTTCGAGCACCCGCGCACGCACAAGGCGCTGACGCTGGAGGCGCCCCTGCCGGAGGACTTCACCAAGGCCCTGGGCCTGCTGCGCGAGGCCGGCCTTCCGGCGGGGCCGCCCGCCCCGAAGAAGCCGGCCCCGAAGGCTAGAGTCCGGAAACGCTGAGCTGCTGCTGGCGGCGGGAGAGGACCTTGATGGGCTGGATGGCCATCACCCGCATGAAGACGGACAGCAGCTCCGGGTCGAACTTCTGGCGCATCTCCGTCCACATCAGCATCAGCGCCACCTCCGGGCCGTACGCGTCCCGGTACGGCCGGCGCGAGGTGAGCGCGTCGTAGGCGTCGCAGATGGCGATGACCTTCGCGTACACCCCCAGGTTCGTCTTGGGGATGATCATCTGGATGTTGCCGCGCGCGTCGCGCACCGCGGTGCCGTAGTCCGTCTTGTGCTCGAACGTCGTCACCACGCGAAGCAGCGTGGAGCGGCTGAAGCCCTTCTCCAGCAGGATGTTGCGCACGCTGATGAGCGGCGCGCGGGCCACCGTCGTCTTCTCATCCGCGGTGAGCGCCCCGCGCTTGGTGGACAGCTCCTCCGGCAGCGTCGTCATGCCCGCGTCGTGGAAGAGCGCGATGTAGCCCAGGTCGCGCAGCTGCGGCTTCGTGAGGCCCAGCTCGGCGCCGAACACGATGCACATCAGCGCCACGTTGACCTGGTGGTAGACGAGGTAGTCCTCCTCGCGCTTCTGCGTCGTCATCCCCAGGAAGTGGGTGCGCTGATCGAAGGAGATGTCCACGAAGTCCTGCACCAGCCGCAGCGCCCGCGAGGAGCCAATGGGCTTCCCCGCGCGCACGGACTCCAGGTACTTCTGAAGGAAGAACACGGCACGCGCGTACACGGTCATCGCGTACTTCTTGCGGTCGACCTTCTGGTCGCCCGGCGTGTCCATGTCCTTGTTCATCTTCTCCTTGAGCTTGGAGAACTTGGCCACGCGCATGTTGAGGAGCTTGCGCCCCTGCAGCCCGTCCTCTTCCGCCGCGGTGGACTGCTCCTTGCTGAAGATCCAGACGAAGTTCTTCAGCTCCTGCACCGTGACGGGCTTGGTCAGCGTGATGCCGCCCACGTCCTTGGCGCGCATCTCCGACAGCAGGTAGCGCTGGTTCTCGATGGAGTTGAGGTCCACCTTCACCAGCATGCCGTTCAGGTAGTACGAGTCCTTGACGCCCGTCAGCTCCAGCCGGCCTTCCTTGCCGATGATCTGGTTGATGATGTCCTGGAGCTGGTGCAGCGGCTTCTCGAAGACCGCGTTCTCCGGGTCATACATCTTCACCGAGCGCACGAGCATGTAGAGGCCCGCGAGCATGGAGCGCGACAGGCCCTGGAGCTTCTCGTTGTGCTCGCGCCCGTACTCCCCCAGGTTCTCGTCCTGGGTCTGATTGATCTTCAGGTTGTCGGCCATGGTGTCAGCTCGCCTCTTCCGGAAGCGCCGAGTCCCCGAACAGGGCCTTGCGCGTCTGGTACATCGCCTTGCGGGCCGCGGTGAGGATCTCCACGGGCTGCGTCTTGTCCTCCACCACGGCCTGCAGCAACTTGTAGGACTGGATGGAGCCCGCGCCCCCCAGGCCGGTGACGGCCAGCAGCTTGTCCTCCATCACCCGCCGCTTGTTGAGCAGCGACGGCTTCACCGTCAGCAGCTGCTGCATCATGGACAGCGCGGCGGGGAGGTTCGTCGCCCCGATGGCCGCGTAGATGGCGGACTTCTCATCCGACGTCTTCTTGTCCCAGCCGGAGTCGCGCACCAGCTTCACCAGGTCCGTGAACGCGCGGTCGCGGTCGAACTCCGGCAGCAGCTTCGCGGCCAGCATGCGCACCTGGGAGACGCCGTCGGTGAGCGCTTCCTGGATGATGCGCCGGGCCTCGGCCGTGCGGCCGCGCCCGATGATCTGCATCACCTCCAGCTTCACCACCAGGTTGGGGCTCTTCATGACCTGGGAGAACATCTTCACCCGCTCCGGGTGGTTGCTCTTCTCCAGGATGTAGACCATGTCGCGCACCGTCTGGGGCCGGTCCGACAGCAGGCGCGCCACGAACGGCTCCGGCAGCTCGCGCGCGAAGGTGCCCAGCACGTCGCCCAGGATCGAACGGTTCTCCGGCAGCTCGATGGACTCCAGCACGTTGAGCAGCGGCAGCACCGAGTCCACGCCCAGCGCCTGCAGGTAGCGCGTCACGTCCTGGGGGTTCTTCGCGCGCGTCGTCTTGAGCGACTCGCCCAGCCGCGTGAGGCGCTGCTCCTCGCCCATCTTGTGGAGGAAGGACTGGAGCATGCGCCCCAGCTCCTCGCCGCCCTCGCGCTGGGAGAGCGCGCGCAGCTTGAGGACGATCTGGTTCACCGTGCCGAAGTCGTCCTGCAGCAGGAGCATGTCCAGCAGCTGCAGGAAGATCTCCTCCAGCAGCGCCACGTCGTCCACGCCGCCTTCCACCACCTGGAACACCGCGCCCACCAGCTTGGGGAACAGGCGCGCGTTCTCCTCCTCCGTGATCTCCCGCTGCAGCCGGGCCTTCAGGTCATCCGTGGCGTGCCGGCCGCCCACGACGAGGCCGCGGATCTGCTCCACGCCGTCCAGCTTCGCGTCCAGGTCCTCCGCGGACACGCGCGCGAAGCGCAGGAAGTCATCCGAGTTCGTCTGGAGGCGGGAGTAGAGGTAGCCCACCACCTTGTCCACCTCCACCTGGACCTCGTCCTCGGAGGCGCCCTCCATGGAGAAGCCCTCCACCACCACGTACTCCACCTGCTGCATGCCCGCGCGCCACAGCTGCGCGAGCACGTCGTCCGCGCCGCGCTCCGGCTCCGACAGCGCGATGAGCGTGAGCGTGACCAGCTCCTCCAGCGGCAGGCCCGGCCGGAAGATGAGCTGGCGGATGCCGTCGCGGAAGAACTTGTAGGGGAGCGGCGACTCTTCCGAGAAGAGCGGCTCGTTGTAGAGCATGAAGTTCTGCTGCTCCACCTTCAGCGAGAGCGGTCCGAACTTCTCCGTGTACGCGGAGATGGACTCCAGCGCCTTCGAGAGGAACTCCGGGAAGCGCGCCTCGTTGTGGCGGTACATGCCGATCTGCTTGATGCCCTTGAGCAGGTGGAACGCGAACGTGCGCGCCAGCTCCACCTTCTCGCGGACCTCCGGTGACTGCTCCGCCTCCGCGTTGGCGTCCGTGACTTTCTGGGGCTGTGCCATGAAACCTGGAAGAATCCGGATGGGGCGGAAGGCCCCGGTTGAGGGGCCTTCGATTGTACTCCCGTCCCGGGCCGGGTCCCAATCCGAGAACCGCCCAGAATCCAGGGGGTTGAAGTGACACCTGAACAACACGGGACAGGCTGGCGGGGAATCCCCGGTGTGTTAGGCAAGGGGCCCCTTCGAGCCTGGAGTCCCCGCCGATGAAGCGATTGGCCGCGTCCGCCCTCGTCCTGGCGTCCCTGACAGGGTGCTTCCGCATGAGCGTGCGCAGCCCGGCGCCGCGCGACGGGGCCCCGGAAGGGCAGCTGGGCGCGAGCTTCGTGGCGGGCCTGACGACGTCCAACGTGGCCGCGGCGGAGTGCCGGCATGGCCTGTCGCGGGTGGACGTGTACTGGCCGTGGTGGAGCCCGTTCGTCTACGTCTTCACGTTCGGCGTCGTGGCGCCGCTGCGCGCCGAGTACGTCTGCGCGAAGGAGCCGGACGCGAGCGGCGGCGACCCGAGCGTGCCGCCGTCGATGCCCGCGCTGTAGCGCCCCCCTCCCCGCGCGGTGAGGCGAGCGGGGGAGGGTGGCCGTGACGGGGGGCGTCAGTGCGACGGCGGCGGGGCCTCGGCGCCGCTCTTGCCCTTGAGGGCGGAGCGGAAGAGGACCGCGGTGAGGACGGTGAAGAACGCCAGGCCCCAGACGTTGGACCACGTCGGGTGCGCCAGCTCGCTCTCGCCCACGGCGTTGAGGAACGCGCCGAACGCGCCCTCGTGCCCGAAGAGGGCGGGCAGGTTGATGGCGCGCGTCCAGGCGCCGTCGCTGGCGATCTCCAGGAACGCGATGAGCACGCCCGCGATGGAGCCGCCCGCGATGTAGCCGGACGACATCAGCGTGCCGGGGGAGAACTCCGACTCCGCCGCGCTGCCGCCGCGCAGCTTGTCCACGAAGTGGCGCACCATGCCGCCCACGAAGATGGGGGCGCTGCTGCTGATGGGCAGGTACACGCCCACCGCGAAGGGCAGCGAGGACACGCCGCACAGCTCCAGCATCAGCGCGATGAAGACGCCCAGGAGCACCAGGTCCCAGGGCAGCCGCTGCGTGAGGATGCCGTCGATGATGAGCGCGAACAGCTGCGCCTTGGGCGCCGAGTAGCGGGTGAGCGTCTGGCCCTCGTACTCGCTGATGCGGCCGCCGATGCCCGGGTCCACCACGTACTGGATGCCGCCCTGATCATCCACCAGGTAGCGCCCGGCGGGCACGGGCGTGTCCGCGCCGCGCACGAAGCCTTCCCGGTAGACGCGGTCCGGCCCGGCGGTGACGGCGCCCGCGTCGGACAGCTTCAGCGACGGGCCGTTGGCCGGCGACAGCGTGAGGCCCGCGAGCTCCTGGGCGGGCACCGGGCGCCAGCTGCGCAGCTCCAGCGCGCCGTCCGCAGGCACCATGTCCAGGCGCTCCGCCCACAGCGAGCGCTTGAGCTGCGCGGGCGTCATGCCGCGCTGGGAGAGCGCGTCCTGGCTCACCGCCCAGCGGTAGGTGTGCTGGGTGCGCGTGGTGTCCGTCAGCTCCGTCACCTGCACGCCCGGGTGGGCCTCCGGGATGACCGCGGTGGCGCCCTGGTTGAGCAGCACCAGCACCAGGCCGATGAACATCGCGCTGGTCAGCACGCCCACGAAGAGGGCGATCTGCTGGCGCTTGGGCGTGCCGCCCACGAGGAACGCCGTCTTCAGGTCCTGCGCGGTGGTGCCGCCGTTGGACGCCGCGATGCCCACGATGGCCGCCGTGGTGAGCGCCATGAAGCGGTCCGGCGACGACGTCCAGCCGAACAGCAGGTACACGAGGCAGGTCACCAGCAGCGTCGCCACCACCATGCCGGAGATGGGGTTGGAGGAGCTGCCAATCTCACCGGTGATGCGCGCGCTCACCGTCACGAAGAAGAAGCCGAAGATGACGATGAGGATGGCGGAGATGAAGTTCACGTGCAGCGGGGGCGCCAGCCAGATGGCCAGGATGAGCAGCGCGCTGCCCACCAGCACCACCGTGATGGGCAGGTCCTGGTCCGTGCGCAGCACCGTGGGCAGCTGCCCCTGCGTGCGCGACGCGCGCAGCGTCTCCACGCTGCGCTTGAAGGCGCCCACGATGGTGGGCAGGGAGCGGATGAGGCTGATGAGGCCGCCCGTCGCCACCGCGCCCGCGCCGATGTAGAGCACGTACGCGTTGCGGATCTGATCCGGCGACATGTCCCGGATGAGCATCCCGTTGTGCACGAGCAGCGGCGTCTCCATGCCGCTGCCGAAGAAGGACACCATCGGGATGAGGATGAGGTAGCTGAGCACGCCGCCCGCGAAGGTGATGGACGCGACGCGCGGCCCGATGATGTAGCCCACGCCCAACAGCTCCGGGGACACCTCCGTGGAGAGCGTCGCGGCCTTGAGCCCCTTGATGGGCGTGCCGATGGCCTCCTTGAAGAGCTTCATCCCGGAGTAGGCGAACTTGTAGACGCCGCCGATGATGAAACCCAGGATGACCGTGCGCGCGTTGGTGCCGCCCTGCTCACCGACAATCAGCACGTCCGCGCTCGCGGTGCCCTCCGGGTAGGTGAGCTTGCCGTGCTCCTGGACGATGAGGCCCTGGCGCAGGGGAATCATCATCAACACGCCCAGCACGCCGCCCAGGGCCGCGGTGAGGAACGCGTGCGTGAGGCTGATGTCGTAGCCCAGGATGAGCAGCGCCGGCAGCGCCGCCGCCACGCCGAATGCCAGCGACTCACCCGCGGAGCCCGTCGTCTGGACGATGGTGTTCTCCAGGATGCTGGAGCGCCCCAGGGCCCGGAAGATGGCGATGGAGAGCACCGCCACCGGGATGGACGCGGACACCGTGAGGCCGACCTTGATGGCCAGGTACACGGACGACGCCGCGAACACGATGCCCAGCACCGACCCGAGCACCAGGCCGCGGATCGTCAGCTCCGCGGGCGACTGCTGCGGGGACACATAGGGTTTGTGCGGGGCGCCATGCGCTTCCGCGAGGGGGACGCGATCATCGACGACCGGCGGGGAACCGTGGGACAAGCAGCCACACTCCTGACAGGGAATCCGGCGTCCCTTCTAGCAGGGTCTCCGCCGCCGCGCGAAAACAGCCGGGACTTTGAAACGGTCGCCCGCCCTCCAGAAAAGGGCGACGCCCCGCGCGCCCTGTGAAGGGCGGCGGGGCGTGGAGTCACAGGGACCGCGTGGCTGTGTTCGACGGCGGCGCGCGTCAACCCTGGGCGGCGAGCGTCTCCGGATCCACCTCCGCCATCAGGGCGGCCAGCTCCGACTTGAGCTTGTCCTTGGCGCGGATCTCCAGCTGTCGGGCGCGCTCGCGGGAGAAGCCAAAGTGCTCGCCCAGCTCCTTGAGCGTCATGGGGCGCTCGTTCATCACGCGCTGCTCGATGATGAAGCGCTCCCGTGGATCCAACCGCATGAGGGCCGTGCGCACGCGGTTGTTGATGAGGCCCGCCTCCTCCTTGTCCGCGAACTCGTCGTCCTGCGGCGCCGCGGCGCTCACCACGAAGTCCACGTGGCTGTTGCCCCCGTCCTCGCCCATGGGGGCGTCCAGGGAGAGGTCGCGCCCGCCCATGCGCTGCTCCATCTCCCGGACCTCGCCTGGCTTCACATGGAGCTTGCGGGCAATCTCATCCACGTTCACCACGGCCTCGCCGCTGCCCAGCTTCTCCAGCTCGCGGCGCGTGCGCGCCAGACTGAAGAACAGCTTGCGCTGCGCCTGGGTGGTTCCAAGCTTCACCAGCGACCAGCTCTTGAGGATGTAGTTCTGGATGTACGCGCGGATCCACCACACCGCGTAGGAGATGAGGCGGATGCCCTTGTCCGGGTCGAACTTCTGCACCGCCTTCATCAGGCCGATATTCCCCTCCTGGATGAGGTCGGACATCTTGATGCCATAGGAGCGGTACTCGTAGGAGACCTTCACCACGAAGCGCAGGTTGCTCGTCACCAGGCGGTGGCCCGCCGCCAGGTCCCCCTTGATGAACCGCCGCGCCAGCTCCTGCTCCTCCTCCACCTTCAGCAGCGAGTACTGGTTGATCTCCGAGAGGTACATCGCGAGGGAGCCGGAGTTGGATGATTGCTCGGTCGAAGCCTGCATGGATGGATTCTCCAAATCGGGCCTCCTGACGGCGCGGAGGCGCGTGAGAGGTGCCCTGGGTTCAGGTCCCACAACTTGACGTGTCAGCCCTGAGCAACCGGGATGCCAACCAGGGGTTGGATGTATTCGCGTGTGTCTCCAAGGGGTTGGAAAACGCAGGTGGATGGCTCCGAGGAGCCGCCTGTAACCGTTACCCGGACACCAGAGGAAATTCGCGGCTCTGGGTGGGTAGAAAGTGCACGTCTCCCAGCCCTCGAGCACGCCTCGCCATGGCGCCCGTGAATGGGGGGCCGTTGAAAGGCTTAATGGCGTCGCACGCCAGGGTGGGGAGACATTTCGTTACCCCGCCCGGGTGTTCCTGGGGAGGGCGGGCGACCAGCGGAGGAAGGCCGCTTCCTGCCAGAGGGCACTTCCGTTCCGCTCAGGAAGCGCGGGCGGTAGGGCTTGATTGGCCGTCTGGTTTCACGGCGCGGCGTGCGGCTTCCGCTTCCAGAGCGCGGCGGAGCGTGGCGAGCAGGTGCTCGGCCTCTCCCTCGCGCAGGGCCCGGCGGCCGAAGCGCGCTTCCAGGTAGCGGCGGGTGAGGGGCGTCAGGGCCAGGGCCAGCGGGTGTCCGTCGCGGGCCAGGCGCGTGGTCAGGTCCTCCAGCGCCTCGTGTTCGAAGCGCGGGACGTGGGCGCGCTGGAGCAGCGCCTCCACGCGGTCCAGCAAGCGCGTGGCCTCCAGGGCAGGAGCGCGGCTCGTCCAGCGAGAGGCGAAGCGGCTGGCGCGCCAGACGACGAAGGCCACGACGGCGGCCGTCACCCACGCGCGGGGCGGAGGCAGGCGGCTCGAGCCCGGATTCTCGGCGGACCCAGCGGGGCGGCGGGGCGGGCGCACCAGGGCGCTCGCCAGTTCGAACTGATCGCGGAACGAGTAGTCGACGACGGAGTTGCGCCAGCGCGCCTCCACGGCCTCATAGAGGGCGAGCAGCCGCTCCAGGAGCACGGGCCCCTGGCTGGTCCGATTCGACGGGGGCGTGGCGTCCACCGTGATGAAGCCGCGCCCCGGGACGAGCACATGCGTCCACGCGTGCGCGTCCCCCGCGCGCACCAGGTAGCCGCCGTCCACGCGCGTTCCACCGTAGAAGCCGGTGGCCAGCCGCGCAGGGATGCCCTGCGTGCGCAGCAGCACCGTCAGCGCGGTGGCGAAGTGTTCGCAATGCCCCGCCTTGCGCACGAAGAGGAAGTCGCCCAGCGGATCCTCCGGCATGCCTCCCTGCTCCAGCGTGTACGCGTAGTCGCGCTGCAGGAAGCTGGCGAGCTTGCGCGCCGCGGCCAGCGGCTCCTTCTCTCCCGCGAGCACCCGCGACGCGAGCTGGCCCACGCGCGGATCCAGGTGCTCGGGCAGCGCCAGGAGCTGATCCTTCTCCGGCTGGAGCAGGGCCGTGGACAGGTCCGCCTTGCCGTCCGGGGGCAGGCTGTAGGCCTCGTAGGTGTACGAGGGGGCGGTGATGGTGAAGCGCACCTCGCCGCCGCCGTGCAACTGCACAGGGCTGCTCCGCGTCCCCGTGGGCGTGTGGGCCAGGGCGTTGCCCAGCCGCGACGGCGTCTCCAGCGCGATGAGCGTGCGGCTGCCGTAGGCGGGCAGCAGCTCGATGCGCTGGTGCACCAGCGTGTCGCTGGCGGGGCGCAGGGTGATCTGCCGCTCGGTCTGCTGGGCGCCGGCGACGTTCGTCCACTCCAGCCCGTCGAAGGTGTCGTAGGTGCGGCCCACCCAATAGGCGTCCAGCGCGTCCCGGCCCGGGTCGGGGGCGAGCTGGGCACGCAGCACCACGCGCGGGTTGCTCTTGATGGTGCCCGCGCCGCCCAGCCGCACGGTGTTGGAGAAGCCCGCGGTGCTGACCGCGCCCAGGCCCGGTGCCGACCGCGGCCCCACCATGGCCCAGTTGAGGCGGGGGAAGAGGACGAAGAAGGCCACCGCGCCGGCGACCGCGAAGGTCACGCCGCCCGACAGGGGCCGCAGCACCGCGCGCACGGGCACGGGTTCGCCGTCCGGCACCGCCGCCTCCACCACGCCCAGCGCCAGCGACAGGCTGGCCAGGACCCCGAAGGCGATGAGGCACAGCGCGTACGTCATGTCGCCCGACAGCGCCGCGCCGCCGGCCACCATCAACAGGCCCGTCAGGTGCGTCTGGCCCTCGGCGGCGGCGTCCGGCGTGGACAGCATCCGCTGCGCGGCGATGAGGCCCGCGAAGGAGCACGCGGCCACCACCGCGTTCATCGCGCCGGACATCAGCTGCATGCCCAGCAGGACTGCCGCGACCAGCAGCCCCAGCGCGGACAGGCGCGCATGGCGCGCGACCAGCCGCACGTCGCACAGCGCCAGCACCAGCGCGCCGAGGAACACCCCCAGCGCCCACACGGGGAGCTGCCCGGACACGGCCATCGCGCCGAAGGCCGCACCCGCCGCCAGGTCGCGCAGGACGAGCCGCAGCCGCAAGGGACGCCTCACGCCGCCTCCCGGGAGTCCGTGTCCTCGAAGCCCACCCACGCGAGCGCCTGGAGGATGCGCCGCTCCTGCCCGCCCCCCGCCGCCGGACGCAGGGTGCGCTCCGGAAGCTGGAGCCCCACTTCATTCCCCGCTTCCAGGAGCTGGTGGGCCTGGTAGGCGACCTCCTCGCAGCGGCGCTCCAGCGCGTCGCCCGTGAGGCCCGTCTCCAGCGAGAGCTTCCAGATGCGGCGCTCCTCGCGCTCGCGCTCCACCTTCAGCAGGCGACCCGCCGAGGCGCTCTTCAGCCAATGGATGCGCCGCGCGTCCTCGTTCGGAGTGAGCTCGCGCAGCCCCGCGACGTCGCCGGTGCCGTCCAGGTGGCGCGGGCTGCCCGCCTCGCCCCGGGGGCCGGACTCGGCGGGCCCCGGCTCCTTGCAGGCGTAGCCCCGGCGTGGGTAGACGAGCAGCGTGCCCTCCAGGAAGAACACCCGCGTCTTGGCGAACAGGCCCAGGGGCCACGTCGTGGTGACGCGCACCCCGGACAGGCGCACCGGGCCCCGGTGCGGCGCGGCCAGGTCCGCCCTCACGACGCACTCCTGCCCCGGGGGCAGGTGCCCCAGCCGGCCGGTGCCGGTGAGCGGGGACAGGTCCTCGGAGAACGTCAGCGCGAAGCCGTGGCCCGCCTTGCGCGACACCGCCCAGCGGTAGGCGAAGGGCTCCCGGGCGAAGGCCGCGTCCGCGCCCACCCGGCGCACCGTGAGGTCGCGCAGGCAGCGCTCCGACAGCACGCCGGACACCACCACCATGCTGAGCAGCAGGCCCAGCAGCAGGTACAGCAGGTTGTTGCCGGTGTTGAGCGCGCCCAGCCCCACGCCGAACGTCACCACCAGGTACGTGCGGCCCGTCTTCGTCACCGACAGCGTGCGCGGGGGACGGAAGAAGGCGCGCAGCCGGGCCCGGAAGGGGGGGCGGGCGGAGGCCTTCACCGGGGCGCCGCCACCTTGCGCGCCAGCTCCTCCACCAGGTGCGCCGCCTCGTCCCTCGCGGACACGCCCTGGACCGCGCTCCGGAGGAGCACCCGGTGCGCCCAGCAGGGCACCAGCATCGCGCGGACGTCGCCGGGGGTGACGAAGTCCCGCCCCTCCCACAGGGCCTGGGCGCGCGCGGCGGCCCCCAGCGCCAGCACCGCTCGCGTGGAGGCTCCGCGCTCCAGGTCGCCGTGCTCGCGGGTGGCCCGCGCCAGCCGCACCACGTAGTCCGCGACCGCCCCGTCCAGTTGCACCTCCTGGGCGAAGGCGCGCAGCGACGCCAGCTCTTCCGGCCCCGTCACCGCCTCCACCGACGGCAGCGGGGACGCGGCGCCGCGCGTGGTGAGCAGGCGCGCCTCCACGTCCGCCGCCGGGTGGCCCAGGGACAGCCGCACGAGGAAGCGATCCAGCTGCGAGTCCGGCAGGGGGTAGGTGCCGGAGAAGTCCACCGGGTTCTGGGTGGCCACCACGGTGAAGGGGGAGGGCAGGGGGTGCGTCTGCCCGTCCATCGACACCTGGCCCTGGGCCATGCCCTCCAGGAGCGCGGACTGGGTGCGCGGGGGCGCCCGGTTGAGCTCGTCCGCCAGCACCAGCTGACGGAACAGGGGGCCGGGACGGAAGGAGAAGGTGGCCGTCTGTGCGTGGAACACCTGCGCGCCCAGGATGTCCGCGGGCAGCAGGTCCGCGGTGAACTGGATGCGGGAGAAGGACAGGGCGCACGCGCGGGCCAGCGCCTCCGCCAGTGTCGTCTTCCCCACACCTGGCATGTCCTCCAGGAGCAGGTGCCCTCCCGCGACCACGCAGGTGACGACGCGCCGCACCTCGTCGGTCTTTCCCTGCACGGCGCGGCCAAGCTGGGCGGCGAGCCGCTCCATCACCGCGCGTGCGGAAACAGGGGTGGGAACAGGACCGAGGACGCGGGCGGGCTGGGTCATCCTGGGCGCGGACTCTAGCCCAGGCGACCGCACGGCGGCACCCCTCCAGTCCACCCGCGGTCCACTCCGGATGCCCGCCTGCCTTGGGGGCGCGGGCACTGCCGGGGATGCGCGCGGCCTGGGGACTTCACCTGCGCGGACTCAGGCCGACAGGATGTCCTCGGGCGTGTAGTACGCCCGGTGGGGCGAAGGTGATGACACCACGCCGAAGTAGCGGAACATCCGCTCGTGGTGGGTGGCCAGCCCGCGCAGCTGCACCGCGTTCTGCTTCAGGCCGTGGGTCAGGACGCCCACCGCGCTGTCCTTGAACTCGCGCAGGTGCGCGAAGTCCAGGACCACCTCGCTCTGGGCCAGGGCCTGGAGCGACACGCGCAGCTCCTGCGCCGTCCTCCCGTCCAACGTCCCCTCCAGGCGCAGGGTGACACGACCCGCCGCCTCCTCCCGATGAATCTGAAGCCCCGTCATGTTCCGCGCTCCCGCTGAGGTGTGCACGTGTGTGCCGCCTGTGATGGTCATTGGCGGCTGAGGCACGGCCCGGACCCCTGGGGGAGTTCGGGATTCCCACGGCGTCATGGGGGTGCACAGCCGGAGGCGAACAGTGCACCTTCACGGGCCAAGGGGGCAGTGGCAGGCGCGCAACTTCCGCTCGAGTGTTGTCGAGCGGGCGAAGCGCGTGTCACGCAGCGGTCAACCCTTGCGGTCGTTCGTCGGCTGCTCGGCACGCAGGCTCACCGCGTGCTCCTGCTGGGCCTTCAGCTTGCGGAACTCCTTCACGACCTTGGCGGGGTAGCCGGCCATGAACTTCACCCGGTTCGCCTTCTTGGCCAGGATGCGCTTGGCCAGCCCGGGGCCCGCGTTGTAGGCGACGAGCGCGCCCTCGACGGAGCCGAAGCGGCCGATCAGGTCCGCCAGGTAGGCGGTGCCCAGGTTCACGTTGGTCTCGAAGTCGAACAGGTTGGTGTGGCGGCCCAGCTGGTAGCCCGCCTTGTCCGCCAGGTACTTGCCCGTGTCGGGCATCACCTGCATGAGGCCCATGGCGCCCACGCCGGACACCGCGTAGTTGTTGAACGAGGATTCGCAGCGGATCAGCGCCACCACCAGCAGCGGATCCAGGTTGTTGCGCTCCGCTTCACGGACGATGGAGACCGCCAGCCGCCGCTGCTGCCGCTCGGGGAGCCCGGAGGCGCGCACGGCCTCGGCCACACCCAGCTGCTCCGCGCGGAGGTAGTCGGCCTCGTCTTCGTACACCTGCAGTCGGGCCAGCGCCGCCTTGAGCTGCGCGTCCTTGCGCGCCAGCTCCTCCCTCAGGGCCGTCACGTCCGGCGCCTCGCCCCGCGCACCCGCCAGCACCTGCACCGGAAAGGCCCCGGCACCCGTCCCCACCAACACCGCCGCCGCCGCCATCGCCACCGTCCAACCCCGCATCTCGCCCTCCCCTGGCGCCCCGCCGCCCGCGCCCGCTGACTCGCCCACACCCAGAGGCTAAGCAGGCAACGTGCCAGCGTACGTTGCGTCCGCCCGCTGCCTCACGGATCCTTAAGAGAGGGTCTGAAACGGGGCGCGGCGCGTCTCCCGGTGTCCGGAAAAAATGCCCGGGCTGGGAAGTTTGTTGCCCAACCTGACCCTGCAGAAAGCGCCACCTGTTGCCGAGGGGCCTCCTCGTTCCTAGCTTGCGCCCGGTCTGATTCATGGGCCCTGTGTGGCGGGAGGCGTGGCGTGTACTGGACCATGGGCATCATCTTGCTGGTGTTGTGGGGGATGGGGCTGATCACCGGCTCGACGGAGGGGCACTGGGTGCACCTGCTGCTGGTGTTCTCGCTCATCGCGTTCGTGCTGGGCGTCGCGTCGCTGGGGCGCAGGCGGGGGCTGGCGTGAACCCGCCGGAGCTGGACATGGCGTGGCTGGAGTTGCCGCGAGACAAGGCGGGCTTCGTGCGGCGCGAGTGTCCCCGCTGCCAGCGCGCCTTCAAGACGCGGCCCAGCCGCCACGACGCGGGGATGCTGCAGCGGCTGCTGGCAGGCTACTTCCCCTTCGAGAACCTGCACGAGGCGTACACCGCGGAGGAGCTGCCCGCGTGGCACTGCCTGTACTGCGGCCACCGCGCGCTCCCGGACGCGTGGCTCACGCCGGATCAATCCGCGCACGTGGAGCAGATGGCGCGCGCGTGGGCGAACCACGTGCGGTACGAGCAGCTGGCGTACGTGCAGCGCACGCTGTCGCAGAACCCGCGGCCCACCTTCGTGTCGGTGGCGCCGGAGCCGCTGCCCCGGCCGCTGCCTCCGGACGAGGAGGTGCTGCGCACGCTCCCCCTGGTCTGCTGCGGTGAGGAGGTGCAGGCGTCGTGGGACTGGGACGCGCCCCTCATCTGTCCGCGCTGCGGCGCGCACCACGGCGGGCTTTCGGGCCGGCGTCAGGTGCGCCTGGAGTTCGTGAACGAGTAGCCCGCACCCGGAGGTGGACGGGGGGGCGCGCGGAGGGCAGGCTGCCGCGCGCGATGAAGCTGGCCCCCGCCGTCCGGGTGGTGTTCATGGCCCTGGTCCTGCTGGGGCCGGGCGCCGCGTCCGCCCATGCCGACGATCTCCTCTCCGCGCGGGTCGCCCGCGAGGCCGCGTCCCCGGAGCGCGTTCGGGAGACGCTCACCCTGACGCCGGACACGCTGCGCCTGCTGCTGCCCGGCCTTCCGCCCGCCCGCCCGGACGTGGACCGTGCGCCGTCCGCCGTGCTCCAGGCCCCGCGCCCGGAGGTGGAGGCACGGATCTGGAGCCGGCTCCCGCTGTCCGCGGACGGGGCGCCCTGCGTGCTCCAGTCCTCGGAGGTGGCATGGGATGACGCCAACGGCACGGCGGTGCTCGCCGCGGAGTTCACCTGCCCGCCGGGACGCCTCCGTCAGACGTTCGGCGTGCTGGACGCGCTGCCTCCGGGCTACCGGCTGATCCGCGCGGGCGGTGGAGCCGAAGGCGGGTTCGCGGGCGCGGACTTCGCGGATCGGGAGCATCCCACGCTGGACATGGAGGGCGCGGGCGGGGCGGCGGAGGGCTTCGCCGGTTGGGTGGGCGAGGGCGTCCGCCACATCCTGGGAGGTGTGGATCACCTGCTGTTCCTCCTGGCGGTGCTGCTGGTGGGCGGCTCGTTCCGGCGCATCCTGGTGCTGGTGACGTCGTTCACGCTGGCGCACTCGCTGACGCTGGGGCTCACGGCGCTGGGCGTCTTCACGCTGTCCGCGCGCGGCACGCGGTGGGCCGAGGCCGCGATCGCCGCGTCCATCCTCTATGTGGCGCTGGAGAACCTGCTCTTGCGCCGGCACGCGCACCGCGCGGGGACCACCTTCCTGTTCGGCCTGGTCCATGGGCTGGGCTTCGCGAGCGTGCTCGGCGGCTACGGGCTGGGCGACGCGGTGGTGCCCGCCCTGGCCGGCTTCAACCTGGGCGTGGAGATGGGGCAGGCCGCGGTGGTGGCCCTGCTGGTGCCGGTGCTGCGCATCCTCCAGCGGAGGCCCCGGCTGCACTCGAGGGTGGTGGGCCTGTCATCCATGTGCCTCGCGGGAGTCGGGCTTTATTGGATGGTTGCTCGCGCGGTCGGTTGAATTACCCCTCCTGCGTTCCTAGCTTGCGTCTGACGAGGGTGGGGGAGGGACGCTGATGGGTGCGAGGCATACACGGCTGGCCGCCGCACTGGCCGCCGCGTGGGAGGCGGAAGTGGTGTCGGCCCGGCGCATGACGGGGTTGGCGGAGCGCATGACCGACGCACGGGTTCGGGCACGGCTGATGGTGCTGGCCGCGTTCTGCCGAGCCCATGCGTCGCGGCTGCTGGCCCGCCTGGCGGCGCTGGGGCGGGGCCCGCTGCCGGTGCCTCCGGAGGAGATCGACCTGGATCCGGACACGGTGCTGGAGCTGCGCCGCGAGGGGGCCTTCGCCCGTGCGTCGGCCGCTCGCTATGAGACGACCGCGGAGATGGCGCGCCAGCACGCGGACCTGTCGTCCGCGTGGGTGTGCGAGCTCAACCGGACCGAGGAGCAGGACCGCGCCCGGGAGCTGCTCGCCCTGGCGGAGGGGGCCCTGGCGGCGGTGCGGCGGGAATCCCAGGTGGTGGCGGCCCCCGCGGACTCCTGAAAACGGGGCCGGGCGCGCGGGACGCGCTCGGCCGGTGACAGTCCCGGCGTCTTGGGCGTATGAATCCGCCCATGGCGAAGGAGAGCTACAACGATCTCATCTTCCAGCTCGGCGACCTGGCCCGGGACGTCCTCCCGGGCAAGCCGAACTGCCCCCGCTCCATGGAACGCGTCTACCGCGCCGAAGAGGTGCTGGAGGCGCGCCGGGACGAACTGGCGGCGCTGGAAGCGGAGATGAACGACGAGGACGTGGCGTACCAGGACTTCCTGGCGCAACACGAGGACGACTGCGCGGCCCAGAAGGAGATCACCGGCCGCTTCCAGCGGGCCGTGACGGCGGTGGAGGGCAAGGTGAAGGGCCTGCGCAAGACGCTGGCCACCCGCCGCGCCGACCTGCGCTACGCCATCGTGGGCCTGAAGAAGCTGGAGGTGAAGCTCGCGGACCTGGAGATGACCACCCAGGACCCCGCGAAGCTGGACGCCGCCAAGCAGAACCTCAAGAAGAACCGCATCGCCCAGATGCGCCTGGCCCGCGAGGTGGAGGACTGGGAGGCCCAGCTGGCCACCGCCCTCACGCCCACCCCCGGCCAGCCCGGCGCCGCCGGCATCCTGGCGCACAAGCGCCTGATCGAGCTGGAGGACGCCGCCGAGGAGCAGAAGAGCGGGCACGACACCCGCATGGCGGAGCTGGATCAGTCCATCGCGGCCAAGGAGGAGGAGATCAAGGGCGCGGAAGATTATCTGGATCAAGCCCTGTTCCTCCTCGGCGAAGAGGTGTATGCCCAGCGCATCGCGGAGAGGCAGCTGGAGCCTTTCTACAAGCGGCTGGACGTCGCGCAGTAAAGAGGCCGCTCACCCTTGGTGCTTGACGTGAGGGGCGTGTTTGCTATCTTGCGCCGCTTCCTGGCGGCCGCGGGGACGCGTGTAGGCCAGTTCATTGATTTCATTGGGCTTTCGGCGCCACGGGCGCTCGCTGTGAGGACGACGTGAAGGGTCTGATTGGCAAGAAGATCGGCATGACCCAGGTGTTCAACGACGAGGGCAACCTCGTTCCGGTGACGGTCATCGACGTCAACACCTGTCTGGTGGTCGGCAAGCGCACCCCGGAGAAGGATCAGTACTCCGCGGTGACCGTGGGCTTCGGCGAGGTTCGCGAGAAGGTCCTGAACAAGCCGCAGCTCGGCTTCTTCAAGAAGGCCAGCGCCACGCCGCGCCGCCACCTGCGTGAGTTCCGGGTCACGGCCGAGGAGGCCGCCGGTTTCAACGTGGGCGACGCCATCAAGGCGGACCTGTTCTCCAAGGGCGAGCTGGTGGATGTCACCGGCGTGACCAAGGGTCGCGGCTTCTCCGGCGTCATGCGCCGCTGGAGCTTCAAGGGTTCGCAGACCAAGACGCACGGTACGCACGAGTACCAGCGTCACCCGGGCGCCATCGGTCAGCGTAAGACGCCGGGCCGTACGTACCCGAACAAGAAGATGCCGGGTCACTACGGCGTCGACCGCGTCACCACGCAGAACCTGACCGTGGTGGACGTGGACGTGGAGAAGGGCCTGGTGCTCGTGAAGGGCGCGGTGGCCGGCCACAACGACGGCATCGTCATCGTGCGCCCCAGCATCAAGGTGGCCATGCGCGCGCAGCACAAGGCCGCGCGCTAGTCCTTCCGCAGCTGACGCCGGGGCGCTTCACCGCGCCCCGCTGACGCCCCGCTTCCGGCACCCTCGGGTTCCGGGCGGGGCGTTCGTCGTTTCCAGTGCGTCGCGCGTGCGCGGGCCCCGCGGGAGGCCCCGCATCCCCGTGGAAACGTTGAGTGCTGGTCGCCCTGGCGGCAAAGGGCGAAAACTTTACCGACTGTCGCTGGGATCCGCTTGCGGCGAAGGGGCGCCGTGCTCACATGGCTCTCCTACGCCGGTGCCTCGCCGTCGCGGTTGACGGGACGCGACCGGATCACCCAACGGCCCACCCCCGGGCCGGGCAGGAGATATGAAAGCACGCACGCTTCGCGTCTTCGCCGCGCTGAGCCTCTCGCTGACGGCGCTCGGCGCCGCCGCCCAGGAAGACGGCGTCCTGGATTCGGCGGTCGTCCGCAACCGGCTCTACACGCCCGCGGGCCACCCGGAGCTGTCCCTGTCCGTGGGCCTGCCGGTGCAGACGCACCTGACGGCGCACTACTTCTTCGACCTGGGGCTGGCCTACAACCTGTTCGACACGTTCGCGCTGGAGGTCCGCGCGGGCTACGCGGCCAGCCGCCACACGGGCCTGGCGCGCTCCATCTCCGAGTCCTTCCTGGACCGCGAGGACAAGCGCGTCACGGACGAGCTGGAAGACCTCTGGCAGATGAACCTGCACGGCGTCGCTGGCGTGCGGTGGGCTCCCATCTACGGGAAGATCAGCCTCGTCGCGGACATCCCGGTGCACTTCCAGACGTACCTCTGGGCGGGCGGTGGCTTTGGCAACCTGAAGCGCCAGTCCGTCATCCAGTGCACCCAGGTGGTGGATCGGGCCGCGGGCGTCTGTGACAACCGCACGTCCGTGGACGACCGGGGCAGCGCGACGGAGAACTTCTGGGTGAAGGAGTCGCGCGTGGCGCCGTTGGTGTCCGCCGCGCTGGGCTTCCGCTTCTTCATCCAGGAGCACCACGGCATCCGGCTGGAGCTGCGCGACTGGATCTTCAAGGACAGCTACCGCGTGAACCTCCTGCGTGACGACTGGGAGGCCGGAAGGCCCACCGGTGAACCCGCGAGCAGCCCGGGCCTCACGCACCTGGTGCAGTTCGACCTTGGCTACACCTACTCCTTCTGACCCTCCCTATGCGACCCTTCCGTTCCATCGCGCTCCTCGTCGCCGCGGTGCCTGCCCTTGCGTTCGCGCAAGGCGCGGCCCCAGCGCAGCCGCCGGCGGCTCCGGGCCCGGATGCGACCGCGCCGGCCTCTCCGTCACCCGCGGAACCTCCGGAGCGCGCGCGCACCCAGCGCGAGGCGCCCGCGGTGCCCCAGTCGGCACCGGAATCCACCCAGGCTCCGGCGCGCGCCGCCCCCGTCACCGACGAGGATGACGCGGACGGCACGCCCTCTCCCCGGCCCCAGGCTCCGGCCGCCAGCGGCCCCACGTCCGGCACCGCGCCCGCGGATGCGCCGGTGCTGGACACCGATGAGGCTCCGCGCACCACGGACGCGCAGCAGCAGCGGCTGGTGAATGGCGCGCCGCTCTACAACCCGAACGTCAACGTCCACATCGTCCAGAAGAAGCGCTTCGCGGACGAGGGCAAGCACGAGCTGGCGCTGTACCCCGCCGTGGTGCAGGTGAACGGCAAGTTCACCAACCACGTGGGCACCGCGCTCCACTACGTCTACCACCTGCAGGAGAACTTCGCCCTCCAGGTGGGGGGCCAGTACAACTGGTACTCCGACGAGAGTGGCTTCAACCTGGAGCTCATCGACAAGGTGCGCGAGCAGGCCCAGGCCGCGTCATCGCTGCTGCTCCAGTGGGGCGCGCACGCGGGCGTGGAGGTCACGCCGCTCTACGGCAAGTTCGCCTTCTTCAACAACTCGCTGGCGCAGTTCAGCGTGGTGCTGAGCGGTGGCGCGGGCATTGGCAAGACGCGCCACCTCATCCGCCCGGCGGTCGCCAACGAGGTGGACGGCACGACGTACCAGGTGCCCGCGCGCTTCGGCGACACCGGCAACAAGTTCCTGGGAGAGGTGGGCGGCGGCTTCCGCGTGCAGTTCGGCAAGTCCTACGCCATCCGCCTGGAGGTGCGCGACCTCATCTACACCGCGCGCGTGGACAAGGTGGACGGGTGCAACCTGTCGGACTTCGAGGCGCTGGAGGCCGCGCGCGCCGCCAACCAGCCCTTCGACGGCCTGGCGCTGAGCGGCAGCTGCAAGGTGGCGAAGTTCGATGGCGTGGACCCGAAGACGAAGAAGAACTACCGCGAGGACATCATCCTCGGGAGGGACCTCGTCGCCGAGCCTTCGTCGGACGTCCTCAACAACGTCAGCTTCTATGCTGGCTTCTCGGTGCTCTTCTAACCATGTCCCGACTGCTTCGACTCCTTGTCGTCCTCGGGCCCCTCTGCCTGCCCGCCGCCGCCTTCGCCCAGCAGGACGTGGGCGCCTACAACCGCGCGCTGTCCGCGTTCAACGCGGGCCAGTTCGACACCGCCGCCCCCCTCTTCGCGCAGCTCGCCGAGGGGGCGGACACGGACCTGAAGGGCAAGGCCGAGTACTACCTGGCGCAGACCTTCGCGAAGAAGGACCTGCCCGTCGCGGCCTTCATCTCCTACGCGGCCATCGTCAACGCCGGCCCCAAGCACCCCTCGTACCTCAAGGCCATCGAGGGGCTGGTGGACATGCAGCAGCGGCTGGATGAGCAGAACCTCATCCCCAGCATCCTCAACCAGGCCTACTCCGACGAGGTGCGAGACCAGTGGGTCACGCTGCCCAAGGAGGTGCTCGCGCGCATCAACTACCTGGTGGGCACCGCCAGCCAGCGACGCATGCGCTTCGAGGAGGCGCGCGCGCTGCTGGAGGCCGTGCCTCCCGACAGCCGCGTCTACGCCAAGGCCCGCTACCTGCTGGGCATCGTGCTCGCGGATCCGCGCTTCCCGGGCCGTCCCGGGGAAGGGGAGGCGCTGGACCAGGAGGCCCTCGCCGCGTTCCAGGCCGTGCTCTCCACGAAGGAGCCGCAGGTGGACCTGCGGGAGACGCGCGAGCTGGCGCTCCTGGGCCTGGGGCGCGTGCACTACCGTCGGGGCGAGTACGCGGACGCGGTGAAGGCGTACGAAGGCGTGCCCCGCTACGCGCGCTTCTGGGATCAGGCGTTGTTCGAGAACGGCTTCGCCCGCTTCCAGAACGAGGACTTCGGCGGCGCGCTGGGCAGCCTCCAGGCGCTGCACGCGCCCCAGTTCGAGGGCGCCTTCCAGCCGGAGTCGTGGATCCTCAAGTCCACCGTCTATTACTACTCGTGCCTCTACGACGAGGTGAAGACGACGCTCGCCGCGTTCGACGAGCGCTACGGCCCCATGGCCAAGCAGCTGGAGCCCTTCACCGGAGACGACCTGCCGCCCGTGCAGGCCTTCAACCTGGTGGCGTCGGAGAACCGCCGCCTGCCGCGCGCGGTGTACCTGTGGATCCGCAACAACGAGCGCATCCGGGAGGTGATGCGGACCCTCACCCGCGTGGACGAGGAGAAGCGCGCCATCAGCGAAGGGCCGTGGCGTGGCACCCCGTTCGCCGCGCAGACCGTGGCGTCGCTGGAGGACGTGCGCGGCACCCTGCTGCAGGTGGGCGGCACGCTCGCGAAGAACCGCATCCAGGAGGCCGCGGACAACCTCCGCACGTTCTCCGACCAGGCGGAGATCATCCGCGTCCAGACGGCGCTCGATGAGAAGGACCTCTTCTCCGCGGGCGTGGACCAGAAGGCGCTGCTCTCGCGGCAGTCGCTCTACCGTCCGAAGATGCCGGGCGCGTCGTGGAACTACTGGCGCTTCCAGGGCGAGTTCTGGATCGACGAGATCGGCTACTACCAGTACACGCTCAAGCGCGGCTGCCCCGCCCGTCAGGAGAAGTAGCGACGAGGTGGGAGCCGGGTGCACCCGGCCTCCCCAGGCAGTACCCCCGAGGCCCCTTCCCCGTGACGCAGGTCGCGGAGGATGGGGCCTTTTTTCAGCGTGTTGAGTCCTGGAAGGTGCCCCCGCGTGATGGCGTACGCCGGGGCACAAGGCATGTTCCGGGCCACTTCTCAATCTGGGTACCCGCGTCTACTTTCCGTCGTCCCTCCCCGGTTGGGCAGAAGTTTGCCCAGGGTTGGCGAGGCGCGGTTCTCCAGGAGCTCGCATGAAGGTGGTTCTTCGGTTCGGTGCACTGGCGGTGGGCGTCGCGCTCGCGGCCGGTGGGGTGGGGGAGGCGGCGGAGCCGACAGCTCCGCCGCGCAAGGCGGCGACGAAGAAGTCCTCTTCGACGGCGAAGGCCGGGAGCAAGAAGGGCGAGGCCGCCACCCAGAAGGACAAGGCGGACGCCAAGAAGGCGGAGCTGCCACCCGGCGTCGCGCCCCAGGACATGCGCAAGGGCCCGGCGCGGGTGAAGCCCGCCACGGCCAAGTTCGCGGATGTGCCGCGCATCGCGGACTCCAAGCGCGAAGCGCTCGCGGACAAGAAGCGCGACGAGGCCATCGAAGGCTTCAAGCGCCTCATCCCCAAGCTCCAGGAGACCTCCACGCAGCGGGCGGAGATGCAGTACCGCCTGTCGGAGCTCTACTGGGAGAAGTCCAAGTACCTCTACCAGTTGGAGATGGAGAAGTTCCTCGCGGCGGAGAAGGCCTATGACGCGGCGGTGGCGCGCGGCGACAAGGCCTCCGCGCCGGAGCAGGACCACCGCGAGTCCGAGCGCTACCGCGCGGAGACGATGCGCATCTACGAGGACATCCTCCGCGACTATCCGCAGTACCCGGCCCGCGACGAGGTGCTCTTCTCGCTGGGCTACAACCTCTACGAGCTCAACCGCCGCGAGGACGCGGTGGCGCGCTACGAGGAGCTGATCCGCGACTTCCCCAAGTCGCAGTTCGTCCCGGACGCGTACATCCAGCTGGGCAACCACTACTTCGAGAACAACAAGCTGGCCCCCGCGAAGGTCAACTACGAGAAGGCGCGCGACTCGGGCGTGCCGAAGATCTACGCCTACGCGACCTACAAGCTGTCCTGGTGTGACTTCAACGCGGGCGACCTGGACGCGGGCCTCAAGAAGCTGCACGAGGTGGTGGACTACGCGGGCCAGCGCGGCGAGGAGCTGGGCGACCTGCGCACCGAGGCGCTCAACGACCTGACGGTCTTCTACGTCCAGTTGGATCAGCCCAAGGAGGCGCTCGCCTACTTCAAGCAGAAGGCCCCGCCGAAGCGCCAGGGCCGGCTGCTCGCGAAGACGGCCGCGGGCCTGGTGGACGCGGGCCACTTCGACAGCGCCATCCTGGTGTACCGCACCCTCATCGACGACGCGCCCATGGGCACGAACGCGCCGGAGTACCAGCAGGCGGTGGTGCGCGCCTATGAAGGCCTGCGTCAGCGCCAGCAGGTCCGCAAGGAGATGAAGCGGATGGTGGACCTCTACCGCCCGGGCGGCGAGTGGTGGACCACCAACGCGGGCAACGCGGGCGTGCTGCGCAACGCCTTCAGCGTCACCGAAGAGGCGATGCGCGTGATGGTCACGGAGTACCACCAGGAGGCGCAGAAGACGCGCCAGGTGGAGACCTACCGGCTCGCGCGCGACATCTACAAGCAGTACGTGGACGCGTTCGCGTCCAGCGACAACCCGGAGTTCGTCGCGGACTCCGCCTTCAACATCCGCTTCTTCTACGCGGAGATCCTCTGGGCCCTGGAGGAGTGGCAGGCCGCCGCGGCCGAGTACGACGCCGTCGTGGCCTTCAAGATCCCGGACCGCGACTCCGCGCGCGAGGTCTCCAACGAGGCCTACCGCAAGTCCGCCGCGTACAACGCGGTGCTCGCCTACGACAAGCTCGTCAAGATCGAGCGCGGCCAGCTCTCCAAGAGCGACCTGAAGGACGGCCAGAAGGTCGACGAGAAGAAGGACAAGGGCGACGTCGCCAAGCAGAAGCTCGTCAAGCGCGACGCCAAGGAGCAGGAGGAGCAGCCGCTCACGAAGTTCGAGGACCGGCTGGTCGCCGCGTGCGACACGTACAACTCCCTCTACCCGGGCAACCAGGATGAGATCGACCTGCGCTATCAGGCGGCCGTCATCCTCTACGACCGCGCGCACTTCGTGGACGCGGCCCACCGCTTCGGGGAGATCATCGAGAAGTTCCCGGAGGAGCGCCGCTCGCGCGACGCCGCGGACCTGACGATGTACGTGCTGGAGAGCCGCGAGGAGTGGCAGGAGCTCAACACGCTGTCGCGCAAGTTCCTGGGCAACAAGAAGCTGTCCAAGCCCGGCTCCGACTTCGCCCAGCGCGTGGCCCGCGTGGTGGAGGGCAGCCAGTACAAGTACGTGGATGAGGTCGTCTACAAGCAGGAGAAGAACCCGGCGAAGGCCGCCGAGGCGTTCCTCTCCTTCGTGACGGAGTTCCCCAAGTCGGAGAACGCGGACCGCGCGCTCACCTACGCGATGGTCATCGCGCAGGAGGCGGGAGAGGTGGACAAGGGCATCACCGCCGGCGAGCGCGTCCTCAAGGAGTACCCGAACAGCAACTTCGAGCTGCAGACGCGCTACACGCTGTCCGGCCTCTACGAGAAGGTCGCCGAGTTCAAGAAGGCCGCGGCCATGTCCGATTCCTTCGTGGCCGCCTACGACGATGCGATGAAGGCCCGCGAGGCCTCGTCGAAGCGCGCCTCGGAGAAGAAGCCCAAGGCGGGCGCGGTGGCGAAGAAGGACACGCCGGGGGCCGCGGAGGACGCGGACTCCAAGCGCGAGCAGCGGGCCGCCGAGCGCAAGGCGCAGGTGGACTCGGCGGGCGCGTGGGTGGCGGACGCCCTCTTCAACGCGGGCGTCTGGTACGACGGCCTGGGCGAGTCCCAGAAGGCCGTCACCGCGTGGAACACCTACCTGGCGCGCTTCAAGGACCGCAAGGACGTGCCGCAGGTGGCCTTCTCCATGGGCCTCGTGTGGGAGAAGGAGAAGAAGTGGGGCGACGCGGCCCGCGCCTTCAGCCGCTTCGTGGAGGACTACGGCCGGGATTCACGCACCGCCGCGGGTCAGCCGTACCTGGCCCGGTACCACGAGCTGCTGGCGTACCAGAAGCTGCGGGACGTGCGCGGCCAGGAGAAGGCGCAGGACGAGCTGTTGCGCGGCTGGACCAAGCTGGCGGAGGGCGTCCGCAAGGACCCCGCGGTGCTCAACGCGTACGGCCACGCGCGCTTCCTGGCGCTGGAGCCCACGTGGAAGCGCTTCTCGGACATCAAGTTCACGCGCGTCTCCACCATCCGCCGCGACCTGACGGCCAAGCAGCGGGAGATGCAGCGCGTGGAGAAGGAATACGCGGCGGTGCTCGCGACGGGGTCCGGCGAGTGGGGCATCGCGGCGCTCACCCGCATCGGCCTGGCGTACGCGGACTTCGCTCGCAACATCATGGACTCGCCGGATCCCTCCGGCCTGGATGATGATCAGCTCAGCATGTATCGCGGCGAGCTGGAGACGCTGGCGCTGCCGCTGGAGGACAAGTCCAGCGAGGCGCTGGAGAAGGGCCTCCAGAAGGCCTACGAGCTGGGCATCTACAGCGAGTGGACGCTGGCCGCGCAGGACCAGCTCAACCGCTTCCGCCCGGGCGTCTACGCCCAGGTGAAGCCGGTGACGTACCGGGGCAGCAGTGATTCGCGCGTCGCCGCTGGCGTGCTGAAGGACCTCAACGGCCCCATCAGCGCCTCCGCGGAGCCGAAGCCCCAGACGCCGGCCACCCCGGCGGGCCAGGCGCCGGCCGCGGCGCGGGAAGGGGCGGAGGGCTCGACGTCCGAACCCACCGCGCTGCTCGAGGGGGGGCGGCCGTGAAGACGAACCACCGCGGCGACATTCGCAGCCAGTTCGAGGGGACGGGGACGACGGGGATGAACGGGTTTCGCACCAGAGGCATGTTCCTGGCGGGGGCCTTCGCCTTCGCCTTCACCACCGCGTGCGCCACGGGCCCCAAGCCCGTTCCTGTCGCGATGAACGCGGTGGAGAAGCCCGCCGCCGTGGTGCCCACCGCGCCCGTGCCTCCGCTGGCGGACAAGGGGGACGCCAACGCGCTGTTCGCGGAGGCGCTGAAGGCCTACGAGGCCGGCGACCTGGACACCGCTCGCAAGGGCTTCGAGGGGGTCGTGTCGAAGGAGCCCAAGGCGCTCAACGCGCAGTTCAACCTGGGCGTCATCGCGGAGAAGCAGGGCCGCCCGGCGGACGCCCGCGCGGCGTACGAGAAGGTCCTCTTCCTGGACCCCGCCCACACTCCGTCGGTGATGAACCTGGGCCTGATGCACCGGCACGAGGGGCAGTTGGACGAAGCCATCGCGCTCTACTCCAAGGCGCTCCAGGCGCCCGGCCACGAACACGACGAGCCCGTGCTCAACGCGCTGGCCGCGACGTACCGGCTCTCGGGGAAGCTGGACGAGGCGGAGGCCACCGGCCGGCGCGTGCTCGCGCGCAGCAAGGACAACCCGGAGGCGTACAAGACGCTGGCGCTGGTGGCGTACGACCGGGGGCAGTACCGCCTGGCGGAGCTGCTCATCGTCAACGCCCGCAAGGTCGCGCAGGACGACCCGGCCATCTCCAACACGCTGGGGATGATCTACCTGAAGATGGAGGACCGCCCGCGCGCGCTCGCCCAGTTCCAGAAGGCCGTGTCGCTGGATGACGCGTTCGCCCCCGGGCACCTCAACCTGGGCGCGCTGGCGCTGAGCTACCGCGACTACGCGGGCGCCGAGCGGGCCTTCACCAAGGCCCTGGCCCTGGAGCCCGACGGACTGGAGGGCCAGCTGTATCTGGCCTATGCGCTGGACGGCCAGAAGGGGGTGGATCCGAAGAAGGGCGTGGCCGCGGGCGAGGCGTTCGAGAAGGTGCTCGCGCGCTCCGCGGACCGGCCGGAGGCGGTGTGCGGCGCGGGCTGGGCGTACTCGGCGGACCGCTCGGGCTTCGAGAAGGCCATCGCGTTCCTCGACCGCTGCAAGGAGCTGTCCGCCACGTCGGCGCAGGACAAGCAGCTCATCACCGCCAAGGTGCAGGGCCTGCAGAACATGCTGAAGAACCCGCCCGCGGCCCCCGCGGCCACGGCGGGCGCGGAGGGCGAGCCCAAGAAGGACGCCGCCGCCACCGGGGGCGCGGGCTCGTCCGTGATGAACCAGCTGCCCCAGGACACCAGCGCGCCCGAGCAGGCGCCAGCGGACGGCGCCGAGGCGGCCGCTCCCCATCCGTCGAACAGCGAACAGGCGGCGCCCCCGGCTGCTCCAACGCCCTGAAGAAACAACAGTCGCCCTGGCTGGGAGGACGAGAACTTTCTTCTCTCCTCCAGCCCCCCGCGTGCAAGCGGCCGGGCGGCTCCCATAGAATCCAGGGGCTTGGAGTTGGTGCGAGCCCTGCATTGGAAATCGCGAAGCGGGCCAACGGGAGACTGCACATGAAGCGACTGCTGGCAGCGGTGATGATGGTGGGGGGGCTGGGCGCCGGCCCGGCGCTCGCTCAGGACCAGGGCAAGGACTCGGTGAAGGTCATCCAGGAAGAGGACCGCACCGTGTATCGCAAGAAGACAGTGATTGATTTCACGGACGTGGCGGTGGAGGGCGAGCTCACCAAGCCGGAAGGCTCCTACGTGCTCAACCGCAAGAAGACGGATTTCCAAAGCCTCATCAAGGTCCGGGAGAACTTCGACCCGGAACTGCAGAAGTCGGCGGACAATCTCTAGACGGCTCAGGCGGCGTTGAACGTTTTCGGGACGGGAAGGGAAGAAGGAAGAACTTCATGGCGGCGGCGAGAAAAAACGGTTTGACGCTTCGGATCACCACCCCGGACGGCTCCATCCAGGAGACGGTTTCGGAGGCGGAGAGTGTCATCGTGGGGTCGGGCGCCCAGGCGGCGGTGAAGATTCAGGATCCGCGGGTGTCCAACCTCCACGTGATGCTGAAGGTGGACCACGATGGCTCGGTGATGGCCATCGACCTGGGCAGCGAGGCTGGCACGCAGGTCTCCGGACAGAAGCTCGTCATCCCCACGGCCCTCAAGCCGGGGGACGTGCTCACGGTGGGCACGTCGCGAGTGGAGGTCCTCTTCGGTGACGCGCCCCGGCCGGTGGCTCCAGCCGCGGCGGTGGCGCAGCCCGGCATGTTCCAGCAGCGTCCGGTGATGCCACCGTCCCAGGCCCCACAGGCGGCGCCTCCGGTGCGGCGGGACGCGCCTGCGCCTCCCCGGGCTCAAATGAGCGCGGCCCCCGCGTCCAACGTGGTGGGCACGGTGGGGACGCCGCGCTCCGCTGCTTCGGGCGCGATGGGCACCCAGGTGGCCACGAACGTGGCGCCCACCCCGGTGTTCGGCCCTCCGGCGCCTCCGGCGGCGGCGCGCAGGCAGACACCCCCGGCGGTGGCCGCGGCGCGCAGGCCGCAGCCTCCTCCGCACTTGCAGGAGCCCTTGCCGAGGGACGCGCAGCCCACGCCGGACGCGAAGGTGCTCCAGGTGTCGCTGCTCTGGGGCGACCAGATGCTGGAGGTCCAGCACTTCAAGGACGGCGTCCCGGTCACCATCGGCGAGGGCAAGAAGAACGCCTTCCATGTGTTCGTGCCGCAGGTGGGCGCGCGCCACGTGCTCGCGGTGAGCAAGGGCGACAAGCTGGAGCTGCGCGCTCCGGCGGGCTCGGGCGTGTTCGTCACCAACAACGGGGACGTGCGCACGAAGGACGCGCTGCGCGCCGCGGGCCAGCTGGACGCGGCCTCCGCGGAGCAGGAGCAGCGCTTCACCCTGGGCCTGCATGACCGCGCGGAGGTGTCGCTGGGCACCGTCGCGTTCGTGATGCGCTACGTGAAGCCGTCTCCGGCCATCCTGGCGACGTCGCTTTCGGATCGCGACTTCGGCTTCTTCAAGATCGCCTCCATCTGCATCCTGGCGGCGGCGGCCTTCGTCACCGCGATGCTGCTGACGCCGCACACGGAGACGAAGTCCGCGGACGACGTCTTCGAATCCCAGCAGCGCGTGGCCAAGTTCCTCATCGCCCCGGAGAAGAAGGTGGAGGCGAAGAAGCTCCAGCTCTCCGGCGTGGAGGAGGGGGCCAAGGCCAAGGACGAGGAGGGCAAGTTCGGCAAGCAGGAGGCGAAGCAGGAGGAGGCCGCGCCCTCCAAGCCGGGCACGCCGGTGGTGGACAAGTCGAAGAAGGAGAAGGACCGCCAGATGGTGGGCAAGGTCGGCCTGCTGGGCGCGCTCAAGGGCATGAGGGGCGGCGCGTCGGACGTGTTCGGTCCGGGCGGCATTGGCACCGGCATCAACGACTCGCTGGGCGGCCTCAAGGGCGGCGCGGCCATGGGTGACGCGCACGGCGTGGGCGGCCTGGGCTCGCGTGGCACCGGCAACGGCGGTGGTGGCACGGCGCTGGGCATCGGCGGCCTGGGCACCCAGGGCAACGGCCGGGGCACGGGCGGCTCGGGTGGCATCGACCTGGGCGGTCGCGGCAAGTCCGTGACCAAGGTCATCCCCGGCAAGACGACGGTGATTGGCGGCCTGGACAAGGACGTCATCGCGAAGGTCATCCGGCGGCACCAGAACGAGATCAAGTACTGCTACGAGTCGGAGCTGAACAAGAACCCGGCGCTGGCCGGCAAGGTGGCGGTGGCCTTCACCATCGACCCGGCGGGCGCGGTGGCGGACGCCAGCGTGTCGGAGTCCACGCTGGGCAGCAGCCCCGCGGAGCAGTGCATGATCTCCCGCATCCGCCGCTGGAAGTTCCCGGAGCCCAAGGGCGGCGGCGTGGTGAACGTGACGTACCCCTGGCTGTTCTCGCCCTCGGGCGCGGACGCGGCCGAGTAGCGCGGGCCGGAAGCCGTCGAGTGGAAGACCCAAGTGGCGTGGACGCAACGGTCCACGCCATTTTCATTTTTCCCCGCTGCCGTTTCGTGCGCGGCATCACTACTGTCCGTCCGTTGCTCCTCGGCGTGCGAGGGAGCAGGAGGGCAACCGTGACGGGAGGAGTCGTGAGGAAGTCGCTGCTGTTGGCCGCGCTCGCGCTGGCGACGCCGGCCCTGGGGGCCACTCCGCCGGAGGGCGTGGAGTTCCAGCCGCGCCAGGGGTTCTTCACCGAGACCGACGTCGGTGTGTTCTTCACGCTGGGCGGCGCGAACAACTACTCCAACGCGCAGACCTACCTGCAGCTGGGCATCGGCTACGACCTGACGGAGCGGCTGTCGCTGGGGGCCCACTTCGCGCTGGGCGCCTCCGCGCAGAACTGCTTCGCGGGGTTCCTTCCGGACTCCAACGTGTGCGCGCTGTCGGACAACTTCACGGTGGCCTTCGGCGACCTGACGGCCGCCTACCACGTGAGGCTGGCCAACCGCTTCTACCTGACGCCCAAGCTGGCCGCGGGCTACACGCGGTTGGATCCGACGCCGGTGGATCCCGACAAGGGCGACCCGGGCCGCTCCATCAACGCCTTCAACGCGGGCGTGGGCGTGGGCGTGGAGTACGCGACGTCCCTCGACCACTTCTCGGTGGGGGCGGACTTCCTCGCGCGCTACATCATCGGGCCGAACATCGCGACGTTCGCGCTGTTCCCGCGCGTGAAGTACACGTTCTGAGCGCCCGCCCGGGACCGCCACCTCACGGGGTGCGCGGCGCCGGTGGGACGGGGCCAGGCGCGCGCCGGGCGTACTCGGCGGGCGGGCAGCCCACGACCCGGCGGAAGTCGCGGATGAAGTGCGCTTGATCGAAGTAGCCCAGCTCCAGCGCCAGTCCCGCCAGGTCTGGCGGAGGCGTTTCGCGCAGCCGCTCGGCGGCCTCGTGCAGCCGGTAGCGCTGGATGACCCACTTGGGGCTCACGCCCACGTAGCGGTTGAACAGCCGCTGCAGCGTGCGCAGGCCCGGGCCTCCGGAGAGGAGCAGGTCCTCCACCTTCGTCACCGTGCGGTCCTGCTGGATGCGCGTGAGCAGCCCCCACACCCGCTCCACGTTCGGATCCTCCGCGGGCCTGCGCGCACGCAGGAAGGCCTCCGCCAGCGCGATGCGTTCGCGGTCCGCGTCGAGGGTGACGTTCGTGGCGAGGATGGCCACCTCCAGTTCACGCGCCTCCGGACCCAGCAGCTGGGCCGGCGCCACGGTGCGACCGGTGAGGACGGACACGGGGGTCTTCAGGAAGGGGAAGAAGCCCCCGGGCCGGAACTTGATGCCGAACACGCCGCCCAGCCCCTGCAGGAGGATGCTGAAGCGCCCGGAGTGCGGGCCGCCGATGCGCGACGTGCCGTCCTGGAAGGCCCAGTGCACGGCCGGATGAGGGAGGTTCTGCTGGAGGAACGGGGGCTGTTCCCGCAGGTCCCAGCGCACGGCCCAGAAATGCTCGACCCAGGGGCGCAGGTCCTCCGAGGCGAGGACGCGCATGTGCTCGAAGTGCCTCGGATCCGGACGGGGATACAGCAGGCCCCGGGGGCTGCCAGCGTTCGACTCCACGGGGTTCCACCTCCTTGCCCGGACCGGTGTCATCACGTCCGGCGGTCGGATGCTAGCGGGTCCATTCCGCTCGGCGCATGCGGGCCGCACCGGCGGTGGGAGCAGGGGCACCGCGCCGCGAAGCACGGCGCGGACGTGCTCGATTCGCGCATCGACTGACGGCGGACACGAGGCACGACTCCGGGCCGGATTCAGTCCCCTCTCGCGTGTGCGCACCCTGGATCGGTCCCTCGACGACCTTGCCAGGTGTGTTCATGACTCCTGTTGTCCGTCCCCGCGCGGGTGCGCTGGTGCTGGCGCTGGTGGTGTCCCTGCTGTCCACCCCCTCGCTCGCGCAAGGCATCACGCTTCCGTATGGGGACACGTGTTGGGGCACCGGGGCGGACGCGGACGGCGACGGGCTGAACGACGACTGCGAGCTCCAGGTGGCGGCCGCCTTCATGCCGTCGCTGTGGATTGCCCGGAACGAGCGGGGCGCGGGCCGCCGGCCGTACTTCGCGGTGAAGTCCCAGTCCTTCGCCCTGCGCACGCTGCGCATCTTCTACATGGATGCCCTCTACGAGGACCAAGGGGTGCTCGGCGGTCTGGTGGACGCGCATGACGGCGACAGCGAGTTCCAGGTGCTGGAGGTGCACTTCTCCGACGGGAGGTGGCTCCTGGATGCCGCGTTCCTGTCCGCGCACCTGGAGACGTTCTGTGACTCCTCCGCCTGGTACGGCTATGCGCAGCTGGAATACGCCTCCGTGTTCCGGGGCGCGCCGCGCATCTACATGGCCCGGGACAAGCACGGCACGTACAACACCCTGTCGTCGTGCGACCGGGGCGGCTGCTACGTGGACGACTGTTCCCAGGGGAAGCAGGAGGCGCTGGATCCGGGCAACCGGCTCGTTGCTCGCAACGTGGGCTCCACGGGCGCGCCGTTGATCAACGCCGTCACCTTCAACGGCCAGACGGAGCGGCTGTTGGATGACGTGGAGTTCAAGGGCTGGGACAACCAGTGGTACCGGCCCAACTCCACGCCGTATCGCGGGCGGCTCGTCCGCTTCGGCTTCTAGCGCGCCATGCGTTCCACTCCGCCCCTGAAGGAGCCGGGCCTGCGCCCCCGCACGCGCATGGTGCTCGCGGCCGGTGGCGTGGTCGCGGGGAGCCTCCTGCTCGCGGGCCTGGATGCGCCCGACGGCACCGTCGCCGGACCGTCACCGACCCTCCCGTTCGAGGTGGAGGCCCCGGACGCGCCTCCCGCACCGCCCGGCTCCGAAACCCCGCGCCTGTCCCTCGCCGTGCCCGTGCTCGCCGATGGAGGCACGGCGGAGGACGCCCGGCTCGCCCGGGTCCTGGGGGAGGTCTGGGAGCCCGTGGCCTCGTCGGCCTTCATCGAGCAACTCGACACGGAGCGTCCCTGGGTCTGCGCGGGGGACACCGTTGGCGTCCTCGCCAGGGTGGGGGGGCGCCGGGAGCCGGGCATGGTGACGCGCTGGGTCTGGCCCACGCAGGAGGGCCGCGCCGCGCTCCAGCCAGGGCCGGGGCTGGACTGGCCCGCGCCGTCGACGCCGGGGCTCTACCCGGTGCGCTTCCAGCTCTGCCGCGACCTTGGAGGCCGCCGCGTCGGGGTGCTGGCGGAGCGCACGGTGCTCCTGGACGTGCGGGCCTGCGAGCCCGACGCCGGGCGGGAGTCGCCGCGCATCCGCGCGCGGCAGGACGGTCCGGCGACCTTCACCTTCGAGGTCCAGACGCCGCGAGGAGCGCCCTCCCTCACCGGGTACATCTGGGATTTGGGGGACGGCGCCCTGGAGGAGACATCCGGGCCCCGGCTTGAACACAGCTATGCGCTGGCGCCCTCCGAGGGCATGGATCCGCGCGGCTTCACGGTGCGCGTGCGGGATCGGACGGCGCCGGACGCGGACCCGGACGTGGAGGTGGCCTGGGCCGCCACGGCCTTCGTGAGCGTCCGTCCGGCGGCGCTCCCGGAGCTGCCTCCGCGCGTGGAGCTGAGGGTGTCCCGGTGGCGGCCGGAGAAGGGGGGCGGCGGCTGGCGCAGCGAGGTCTCCGTCGTCATCCCGCGGGGCGCGGAGGCCGTCACGTGGACCGAGGTCGAGCGCATCCTCGTGCGGGTGGACCGCCAGCGGTTGTCCACCCGGATGCCCTGGGAGCGCGCGCTCGTCGTCGAGGAGTCGCTGGAGCGCGGCGGCTTCCGAGGCACGGTGGCGGTGCACCCGGAGGAGGTGACGCCCGACATCCAGCAGGTGCTGGACGTCCTGCATGGCCGCGACGCGCGCGGCGAGGACGTGGTGGTGTCCTGGGCCTCGTTCAAGCAGGACCTGCCCTGAACGAAGAAGAGGCCGTCCCCGGGTCAGGGAACGGCCTCCTCGAACCTTCTCAGCGGAGCCGTGAAGCCCTCACTCCGCCTCGCTGCGCTCTTCGCGCTTGCGGTCGCGCTCGGCGCGGTAGCGCTCGCCGACGGCCAGCGCCTTCTTGCGCATGCGCACGGACTTGGGCGTCACCTCGACGAGCTCGTCGTCGGCGATCCACTCCAGGGCCTTCTCCAGCCCCATCTCGCGCGGCGGGACGAGGATGACGTTCTCGTCGCGGCCGGCGGCGCGGATGTTGGTGAGCTTCTTCTCGCGGCAGCAGTTGACGTTGAGCTCGGACGGGTGCGCGTTCTCGCCGATGATCATCCCCTCGTACACGGTGGTGCCCGCGCCCACGAAGAGCTGGCCGCGCTCCTGGATGCTGAACAGCGCGTAGGGCACGGTGTCGCCCAGGCGGTCGGAGACCATGGCGCCGTTGGCGCGCTTGGGGATGTAGCCGAACCACGGCTCGAAGCCGTCGAACTGGCTGCTCATGATGCCCTCACCGCGCGTGATGGTGAGGAACTCCGAGCGGAACCCGATGAGGCCGCGCGCGGGGATGCGGAACTGGAGGCGGGTGCGGCCCGAGCCCAGCGGCGCCATGTCCGTCATGCGGCCCTTGCGGGGCCCCAGGCGCTCCGTCACCACGCCCACGCTGTTCTCCGGCACGTCGCAGAAGAGCAGCTCCATGGGCTCGTGGACCTGGCCGTCCACCGTCTTGGTGATGGGCTCCGGGTTGGAGGCCGTGAGCTCGTAGCCCTCGCGGCGCATGTTCTCGATGATGACCGCCAGCGCCAGTTCGCCACGGCCCACCACGCGGAACGCGTCCGGGGTCGCGGTGTCCTCCACGCGCACGGCCACGTTGCGGTACGCCTCGCGGTACAGGCGCTCACGCAGGTTGCGGGAGGTGACGAACTTGCCCTCCTTGCCCGCGAGCGGCCCGTCGTTGACCTTGAAGATCATCATCATCGTGGGCTCATCCACGGTGATGCGCGGCAGCGCCACGGGCTTCTCGAAGTCCGCGATGGTGTCGCCGATGGAGATCTCCTCGATGCCCGCGATGGAGACGATCTCACCCGGGCCCGCGTCCGCGATCTCCGCGCGCTTCAGGCCGGAGAAGCCGTACAGCTTCACGACCTTGCCCTGCTGGATCTTCCCGCCCTCGCGGACGATGGACACCGGCATGTTCGGCGTGATGCGGCCCGCCTGCACGCGGCCCACCGCCAGACGGCCGACGTAGTCGTCGTAGTCCAGGTTGGCCACCAGCAGCTGGAGCGTCGTCTGGTCCACCGGCGGCGCGGGCGGGGGCGGGATGTGCTTGATGATGGCGTCGTACAGCGGCTCCAGCGTCTTGCCCGGCACCTCCAGCGACGTGGAGGCCTGACCCTGGCGCGCGATGGTGTAGAGGACGGGCATCTCCAGCTGCTGCTCGTCCGCTCCCAGGTCGATGTAGAGCGAGTACACCAGGTCCAGCACGTCCTTGGCCCGGGCGTCCTGGCGGTCGATCTTGTTGATGACCAGCACCGTCTTCAGGCCCATGGCCAGCGCCTTGCTGAGCACGAAGCGCGTCTGGGGCAGGGGGCCTTCGGCCGCGTCCACCAGCAGGATGACGCCATCGACCAAGCGCAGGCCGCGCTCCACCTCGCCACCGAAGTCGGCGTGGCCCGGGGTGTCGATGATGTTGATCTGCATCCCCTTGTAGGAGACCGCGGTGTTCTTCGCGAGGATGGTGATGCCCTTCTCGCGCTCGAGGTCGTTCGAGTCCATGACCCGTTCGGCCACGTGCTCGTTGGAGCGGAAGGTACCGGCCTGCCGGAGCAGGTGGTCGACGAGGGTGGTCTTGCCGTGGTCGACGTGAGCGACAATGGCGACGTTGCGGATGTTTTCGCGAGAGATCATGCGGACCAACTGACAGAAAGAAGGTGCGAGGAGACACGCCCAGAACGGGGAGTCTCAATCCCACCGGAACCCGGAAGGCGGGGGCTTATATGCCGGGGGCTTCCCGCCTGCAATGAACGCGGGTGTCCAGCAGGCAGACAATCAAGCCGCTCGCCCGCTCGGCGCTTATCCCACCTGCGGGCCTTGTTCCGCGTTCGTGACACCCAGCCGCTCCCTCAGGAAGCGCTCCACGCGCAGTTCCACCAAGCCTGGAACCTCCAATGGGGCGGTGTGGGTGCCCTCGGAAATCATCAGGAGCTCGGAGGCCGGGATGCGCTCGGCCATCTTCCGGGACAGCCAGCCGGGGGTGAAGCGGTCCTTCTCGCCCGCCACGACCAGGGTGGGCACGTCCACGTGCTCCAGGTGGTCCTCCGCCGTGTGGTTCGCCAGTGAATCCAGGGTACGCACGAATACGACGGGGTCCATCCGGGCCAGGTGGGAGAAGTAGGGCGCCAGGTCGTTGCGCGCGATGAGCTCCGGGTTCATCTCCAGGCGGATGGCCAGCTGGATGACCCACTCGGTGGTGAGGGCCCCGTGCACGATGCGGGAGGTGTGACGGGGGAAGCGCTCCACCGCGGCGCGCAGGGTGGGGAACAGGCGCTTGAGCAGGGTGGAGTCGTGGAAGGTGTCCAGCGGCATGCCGTAGCTGCCACACACCAGCACCAGCCCCTCCACGCGGCGGGCGTAGCGGCGGTGGAACTCCAGGGCCACCTGCACGCCCATGGAGTGGCCGAAGAGGACGGCCTTCTCCATCCCCGCGGCGTCCATCACCCGCGCCAGGTCGTCGCAGGTGTAGGCCATGCCGATGCGGGTGCGGTCCGTGGGGACCGAGCTCTTGCCATGGCCCCGGTAGTGCCAGCGCAGCACCCGGTGGCGCCGGGCCAGATAGGGCAGCAGGTACTTCCACGCGAACCCGTCGCAGCCCAGGCCGTCGCACAGCACCATGGCGGGCGAGTGGTCTCCCCGGACCTGGAAGTAGAGGTCCGCCCCGTCGGGCACCCGCAGCGTGTCCTGGCGGAAGGAGGTCGTCCGCCCGTGGGCGCTCATGCCTCCACCTCGTCCGCGTCCAGGCCCTCGGGGAGGCCCTTGTCCAGCCCGTAGCGGGCGATCTTCAGGATGAGGTTGGAGCGGCTGATGCCCAGCTCGCGCGACAGCCGGCTCTTGTTGTAGCGGGTGCGCACCAGCCCCTGGTGGATCATCTCCTTCTCCAGCGACTCCACCGCCTCGTGCAGCTTGCCGTGCGCGCGCGGGGCGATGAAGGGCCCGCCGCCGGGGACGACGGTGTCGCGGATGCGGCTGGAGAGCAGCTCCGCGGGGATGACCTCCAGCTCGCCCCCCAGCACCAGCAGCCGCTCGATCTCGTTCTCCAGCTCGCGGATGTTCCCGGGCCACGCGTACGCGCCCAGGATGCCCAGGGCCTCCGGGGCGAGGCCCCGCGCGCGCTGGCCCTCGCGGTGGTGCTTGCGCAGGAAGTGGTCGATGAGGACGGGCAGGTCGTCCTTGCGCTCGCGCAGCGGGGGCAGCTGCAGGCGGATGACGTTGATGCGGTAGAAGAGGTCCTCCCGGAACTCGCCGCGCTTCACCAGTTCGCCCAGGTCCTTGTGGGTGGCGGCGATGACGCGCACGTCGACCTCGCGGGACTGGGTGCCGCCCACGGGCAGGAAGGTGCCCTCCTGGAGCACGCGCAGCAGCTTGACCTGGAGGGCCGGGGACATGTCGCCCACCTCGTCGAGGAAGAAGGTGCCCTGGTCCGCGACCTCGAAGAGGCCCTTCTTGTCCTTGAGCGCGCCGGTGAAGGAGCCCCGGGTGTGGCCGAAGAGGGCGCTCTCCAACAGGTTGTCGTTGAAGGCGGAGCAGTTCTGCACGACGAACGGCTTGTCCTTGCGCGGGCCGTTGTGGTGGATGGCGCGCGCCACCAGCTCCTTGCCCGTGCCGGACTCGCCGTTGATGAGGACGGTGGAGTCGGAGTGGGCCACCTTCTCCATCAGGCGGAACACCTCGTTCATCGCCCCGGAGCGCCCGATGATTTTTTCGAAGCGGTAGCGGTTGGACAGCTCGGAGGCCATGGACTGGATGGTCTCCTCCTTGCGAGTGAGCTCCACCTCCTGGTTGGCGATCTCCGTCACCGCGAACTCCAGGAGGTCCGACAGCTTGCTCAGCTCCGAGCCGTCCAGCACCGGCACGCGCTCCGCCGCGCCCTCCAGGTCCGGCAGCGCCCCCGGCGCGATGTCGCGCATCTTCGACAGCAGCACCTGTCCGTCCCCGGGCGTGAGCGGCTGCCGGGCGAAGCCCTCCACGAAGAGGAAGCCCTCGTAGTCGTTGCGGATGTAGAGCGGAGCTCCCACGATGGACAGGCGCAGGTGGCAGTCGTGGAAGAGCGAGCGGCGCAGGTTCTTGGCCGCCTTGAACTTCTCGTGCAGCACCCGCACCGACTGGGCACACCGCCGCATCCCCTCCCGAGCCCCCAGCGAGTGGCGGCAGAAGTCGTTGGGCGGCGGGATGAAGTCCCCGCGCTGCCAGTCGTGCACCAGCCCGTTGCGATCCGCGAACGACAGCTCCACCTGCCACCACTTGCGGATGACATCCCTCAACATGACAATGGTGTGCAGATTCTGATGCTTCTCGAAGTCCATCCCCGCGGTCCTCGCCCTGTTCTGGAACAGGACAATGGATCTACGGGGTTGTCTGAAATCAATCCAGCGGCTCTTGTCCGAATGACGGCGCTGTTCGCATACCCTGGTTCCCTGTGAGCGCACCCCCACATACACACAGCAGGGCAGGGCACGACGCCTCGGACGGTCATGACCATTCCCACCATGGGCACTCGCATGGGCACGGCCATTCGCACGGGCCCCGGAAGGGGGGGCTGGCGGAGGAGCGGCGCAAGGACCGGCGGCGGCTGCTGTTCGCGCTGGGGCTGACGGCCACCATCATGGTGGCGGAGGCGGTGGGAGGCTTCCTCACCAACTCGCTGGCGCTGCTCTCCGACGCCGGGCACATGCTGACGGACGTGTCCGCGATGATCCTGAGCCTGCTGGCGCTGTGGTTCGCCGGGCGGCCCGCGGACCTGAAGAAGACGTACGGCTACTACCGGATGGAGATCCTGAGCGCGCTGCTCAACGGGGTGCTGCTGCTGCTCATCACCGCCTTCATCCTGATGGAGGCCTGGCAGCGCGTGCGCACGCCGGCGCCGGTGGAGCTGGGGCCCATGGCGCTGGTGGCGGGCGTCGGCCTGGTCGCGAACCTGGCGGCGCTGGCCTTCCTGCACCAGACGCACTCCATGAACGTGCGCGGCGCGTTCCTGCACGTGCTGGGGGACACCCTGTCGTCGGTGGGCGTGCTGGTGGGCGCGGGCGTGATGTGGTGGACGGGCTGGTACGTGGTGGACCCCATCATCTCCGTGCTCATCTCCGTCATCATCGTCGTGGGCGCGATCCGCCTGGTGAAGGACGCGGTGGACGTGCTGCTGGAGGCGGTGCCCGCGCACGTGGACCTGGAGCAGGTGCGCACGCTCATGGGGAAGGTGCCGGGGGTCCAGGCGGTGCATGACCTGCACGTGTGGACCATCTCCAGCGGGATGTACGCGCTGTCGGCGCACCTGGTGGTGGCGGACCCCATGGTCTGCAACAACGACGACATCCTGTCGGCCGTGAAGCACGACCTCTTCGACCGCTTCGGCATCGACCACACCACCATCCAGATCGAGAGCGAGTCCTACGCCCACCTGGGCGAGGTGCACTGACGCTGCTTGCGAAAGGCGCGCGGGGCGGGGATCCTCGGCGGCTCCTATGAGCGTGCTGGACAAGGTGTTGTCGCTGCGGCCGGGCAACGTGGTGGCCCGGGTGGGCCCGGGCTCCCGGGTGCCCTTCCTGGATCCGCGCGAGTTGCTGCGGGCGCTGGAGTCCACGCCCACGGCGCTCGCGTGCCTGCCCGTGCTGGCCAAGGGCGCGCTGCCCGGCCTGCTGGGCGCGGCGCGGGCGGAGGACGCGGTGCTGGGGCTGGCGTGTCCGCACCCGCTGGCGGACCGGGGCGCTCCCGAGCGCTTCGTGCAGGCGGTGCACGCCGCCGCCCGGGAGGCGGAGCACACCCGGCCCCTGTTCCTCCAGGCCGGCCCCGTGCGGGTGAACTCCACGGACGCGGATGTGCTGGACGCGCTCCAGGACGGGCTCTTCCGGGTGGTGGACGCGGGCTTCGCGCTGGTGTCCCTGGACCTGTCGCGCCTCACCTCCTACGAGGCGGTGGAGGCGGTGAACGCGCTGGTGGGCCCGCTGAAGGAGCGCGAGCTCTCACTGGAGGTCTCCCCGCCCCAGGTGTCCGCGGGCGGGCTCCTGGACGCGTGCGGCACGCTGCTGGAGGGGCTCGCCCAGTGGCGGGTGCCGCCGCGCTTCCTGCGCGTGTCGGAGGCCCAGCTGGGGGAGGGCGAGGTGGACGTGGCGCTGCTGCGGCGGGTGGTGGAGGTGGCCGCGGAGAAGGGCGTGGCGGTGGCGGTGGGAGACGTGTCGGCGGGGCCCTCGCGCGGGGTCTCCAGCTACGTGGCCGTGGGCGTGCGCAAGGTGGACCGGGGAGGCCCGTTCGGGCCCCTGGCCCTGCGCGCCTTCGCGCCGGAGGTTCGCGAGCAGGTGGTGGCGCGGGCCCAGGCGGCGGGCATGCCGGCCGGGGAGCTCCTGTCGGTGCTGGAGGAGGGCCTGCCGCCCCTGACGCCCGCCTCGCGCGAGACGCTGGAGGCGCTGTCCTTCACGGAGGCCACGGAGGTGCTGTCGGCGCTGGGGGCGCACCGGTCGGCTGGGGTGGCGATGGCGTTCCTCGCGAAGGCGGGCGGGGACCTGGGCTAGAAGGGCGCCCATGCGCATCGTTGCAGGCAGCGCGAAGGGCCGGGCCCTGACAGGGCCCAAGCCGTCGTCCGGACACATCCGCCCCACGGCGGACCGGGTCCGTGAAACCATCTTCAACATGCTGGGCCAGTTCCTGGACGGCCAGGCGGTGCTGGACCTGTACGCGGGCACCGGCGCGCTGGGGCTGGAGGCCCTGTCGCGAGGCGCGGGCAGGCTGGTGCTGGTGGATCAGGACCGCGAGGCGCTGGCCCTGTGCCGCAAGAACACCGACGCGCTGGGCTTCGCGGCCCAGGTGTCCATCCTGGCGCAGCCCGTGGCCCGCGCGGTGGAGGCGCTGGGCAAGCAGGGGGAGCGCTTCGAGCTCGTCTTCGCGGATCCGCCCTACGCGGCGCGCGTGGTGGAGACGGTGCTGGAGGCGGTGGTGGCCGCGGGCGTCGTGGCGCCGGGGGGCACGGTGGTGGTGGAGCACGACAAGCGGGAAGCGGCCCCGGACGCCCATGCGGGGCTCGGCCGGGAGGACCAGCGCCGGTTCGGCGATACCCTGGTGAGCTTCTACCGGGCGCCGTGACGTGCCCTTGACCCGCCCCGTGGGCCGGCCGAGACTCCCCGACACCCATGCCGGTTGCCATCTATCCTGGTTCGTTTGATCCGCTCACCAACGGGCACCTGAGCCTCATCCAGCGCAGCCTGAAGATGTTCGACCGGCTCATCGTCGCCATCGCGGTGAACCCGAAGAAGACGCCCCTCTTCAGCCAGGAGGAGCGCATCGAGCTCATCCGCGACGCGGTGAAGGATCCCCGGGTGGAGGTGGATTCCTTCCACGGCCTGCTCGTGGACTACGTGCACCAGCGCAACGTGAGCGTCGTCATCCGGGGGCTGCGCGCGGTGTCGGACTTCGAATACGAGTTCCAGCTGGCGAACATGAACCGCAAGCTGGCGCCGGACATCGACACGGTCTTCATGATGACGGGGGAGGACTACTTCTACATCTCCTCGCAGCTGGTCCGGGAGGTCGCGACCTTCGGAGGGAACGTGGAGGGGCTCGTCCCCCCGAACGTCTACGCGGGCCTGAAGAAGAAGTTCGGTCCCAAGCCCTAAGGCAGGCGGGCAACGCAGCGCGGCCGAAGGGCTTGTCCGCTCCGGGACTTCCGCGCTACGCATCAAGGCATGAAACTCGCCCGCCGGCTGCAAGCCATCAAGCCTTCCGCCACCCTGGCCCTCAACGCGCGCGCCAAGGCGCTCGCCGCGAAGGGGGAGGACGTGGTGGTGCTCGCCGCCGGCGAGCCGGACTTCGACACGCCGGAGTTCGTGAAGCAGGCGGCCATCGAAGCGCTCCGCTCGGGCTTCACCAAGTACACGGCCACCGCGGGCATGCCGGAGCTGCGTGAGGCCATCTGCCGCAAGCTGGAGAAGGACAACGGGCTGAAGTACGCGCCGGATCAGGTGGTGGTGACGGCGGGTGGCAAGCAGTCGCTCTACAACTGCTTCCAGGCGCTGCTGGATGAAGGCGACGAGGTCCTCGTCTTCGCGCCGTACTGGGTGAGCTACCCGGACATGGTGCACCTGGCGGGCGGCACGCCGGTCATCGTCCCCACGCGCGAGGAGGACGGCTACGCGCCGGACCCCGCGGCCATCCGCCGCGCGCTCACCCCCCGCACGCGCGCCATCGTGCTCAACAGCCCGGCCAACCCCACGGGCGCGGTGTACTCGCGCGCCACGCTGGAGGGCATCGCGGACGCGGTGCGCGGCCACGACTGCCTCCTCATCACCGACGACATGTACGAGAAGCTCCTCTACACGGGGGAGGCGTTCCTCAACATCGGCAACGTGGCGCCGGACCTGGTGCCCCGGCTCGTCGTGTCCAACGGCCTGTCCAAGTCCTACGCGATGACGGGCTGGCGGTTGGGCTACGCGGCGGGGCCCAAGGCGCTCATCTCCGGCATGCAGCTGGTGCAGGACCAGTCCACCTCCAACGCGTCCTCCATCACCCAGAAGGCGGCGCTGGCGGCGCTCAACGGCCCGCCCGATACCATCACCGCGATGGTGAACGAGTACCGCGAGCGCAGGGACCTGTTCGTCGCGGGGCTCAACGCCATCGACGGCATCCGCTGCCGAATGCCGGAGGGGGCCTTCTACGCGATGGCGGACGTGCGCGCGCTCCTGGGCCGCTCGTACAAGGGCACGCC
The DNA here is from genome assembly GCF_009909145.1 of Corallococcus silvisoli. Lineage (NCBI taxonomy): Bacteria > Pseudomonadati > Myxococcota > Myxococcia > Myxococcales > Myxococcaceae > Corallococcus > Corallococcus silvisoli. Next base: position 88,487 of record NZ_JAAAPJ010000017.1, on the reverse strand, counting down.
GCTCACCAGCTCGCTCCAGCTCTCCGAGGTCCTGCTCAACGACTTCCTCGTGGCGGCGGTGCCGGGTGATCCGTTCGGGGCCCCGGGCTACATCCGCATGAGCTTCGTCACCTCGCGGGAGGTGCTCCAGAAGGGCCTCAAGCGGCTGCGTGAGTTCGTCGCGGCGCTGAGCTGATCCGCGGTGCGCGCGTAGGGGGGATGGGCGGGGATGCCCATCCGCCCGTCTCGTCCGGCATCAGTCGGTGTAGGCGAAGGCGCGCCAGCTCAGGTCCTGGCTGCCGCGGAAGAGGAAGATGGCCGCGTGGCCGGACAGGTTGCCCACGGCGGCCCAGGTGTCCTTGAGCGCGCGCGGGTCCAGCCCCAGGCGCGCGGGCGGCTTGCCGTACTTCTTCTCCATCTCCGCGATGGGCAGCACTTCGATGTCGTAGAGCGTGATGAGGTCCGTGCGCCGCGCGCGCAGCTGCTTGACCCAGACCTGCACCAGCTCCTCGGGCGTGTTGTAGCGCTTGTCCTCGAGCTGGAACGGGTACGCCAGCTCCGCCGAGGCGTTGCGCACGTCGCCCGTCAGCAGGCTCTGGAAGAGGAAGCGCGCCTCCTGCTGGATGATCGCCCGCGCCATTCCCTCGGGGGACAGCTCCTCCTCCGTGGGCCGTGAGCCCTCGCGGCCCGGGGCCAGCTGGGCGCCCGCGCTGGACGGCGTGGGGGGCAGGGCCGGGGCCCGGGTCGTGGCGGGAGCGGGCGCCGGGGGCGTGACCGCGGTGGCTGGCGGCGGCGTGGGGGCGGCGGCTGGAGGCGTGGCGGCGGCTGGAGGCGTGGCGGCGGCTGTTGGCGCCTTGCGCTGGGGAGGAGGCGGCGCGGCGGGCGCTGGCGCGGGCTCGCCGGCGGGTTTCTCCGCGGGGGCCTGGATGGCCGCCGGAGGAGGTGCGGCCGCGGGGGTTGGGGCAGGCGCTTCAGGGGCGGGCGGAGTGGCCGGAGCGGTGTCCTGGGCGAGGGCGGGCGCGGAGAAGAGGACGAGCAGGGCCAGGGGCCAGCGACGCATGGAACCTCCGGAAGGAAGCGCGGGAGCGTAGCAGAGGACCCGGAGCGGGTCCCCGACCGAGCGGGCGCCGGACAGGATACTCGGATGCCACAACGCACCGCGTGCATGTGGCGGCGGACGTTGGTATGGGGGGCGCCCGATGCCCAAGCGTACCGATATCCGGAAGGTTCTCGTGATTGGCTCGGGCCCGATTGTCATCGGGCAGGCCGTCGAGTTCGACTACTCAGGCACCCAGGCGATCAAGGCGCTTCGGGACGAGGGCGTGGAGGTGGTGCTGCTCAACAGCAACCCCGCCACGGTGATGACGGACCCTGAGTTCGCCCACCGTACCTACATTGAACCCATCACCGTGGAGGCGGCGGAGAAGATCCTCGCCGCCGAGCGCCCTGACTCCCTGCTGCCGACGATGGGCGGGCAGACGGCGCTCAACCTGGCGAAGGCGCTCGCCGAGCGGGGCATCCTGGAGAAGTACGGGGTGCGGCTCATCGGCGCGTCGCTGGAGGCCATCAACAAGGCGGAGGACCGTCAGCTCTTCAAGGCGGCCATGCAGAAGATTGGCGTCGCGCTGCCCAAGAGCGGCTACGCGACGACGCTCACGGACGCGATGGCGCTGGTGGAGGAGATCGGCTTCCCGGCCATCATCCGTCCCTCCTTCACGCTGGGTGGAACGGGCGGTGGCATCGCGTACAACCGCGAGGAGTTCGAGGCCATCTGCCGCTCCGGCCTGAAGGCGAGCCCCACCTCCACCATCCTCGTGGAGGAGAGCGTCCTCGGGTGGAAGGAGTACGAGCTGGAGGTGGTCCGCGACTCCGCGGACAACGTCATCATCATCTGCTCCATCGAGAACCTGGATCCGATGGGCGTGCACACCGGTGACTCCATCACCGTGGCGCCCGCGCAGACCCTGACGGACCGCGAGTATCAGCGCATGCGTCAGGCGTCGCTGGCCATCATCCGCGAGATTGGCGTCGACACGGGCGGCTCGAACATCCAGTTCGGCATCCACCCGCGGGACGGGCGGATGGTCGTCATCGAAATGAACCCGCGCGTGTCTCGCTCCAGCGCGCTGGCGTCCAAGGCGACGGGCTACCCCATCGCGAAGGTCGCCGCGAAGCTGGCGCTGGGCTACACGCTGGACGAGCTGCGCAACGACATCACCCGCGACACGCCGGCCTCCTTCGAGCCGACGCTGGACTATGTGGTGGTGAAGGTGCCGCGCTTCAACTTCGAGAAGTTCCCGAAGGCGGACCGCACGCTGACGACGAGCATGCGTTCGGTGGGCGAGGTGATGGCGATTGGCCGCACCTTCCCCGAGGCGTACATGAAGGCGCTGCGCTCCATGGAGCTGGGGCGGGTGGGCCTGGAGTCGCCGGAGCTGCCGCAGGAGAAGGAAGAGCGGGAGAAGGTGCTGCGCGAGGGCCTGCGCGTTCCCCGTCCGGAGCGCCCGTGGTTCGTGGCGCAGGCGTTCCGCGAGGGGATGACGGTGGAGCAGGTCCACCAGCTGTCCGCCATCGACCCGTGGTTCCTGCGGCACATCGAGGCGCTGGTGCACGAGGCGCAGTCGCTGGCGGACATCGGCCGGTTGGATCACCTGGCGGACGACGTCCTTCGGCAGGCGAAGGCGCACGGCTTCTCCGACAAGTACCTGGGCAACCTGATGGGCTACCCGGAGGCGGAGGTGCGGGCGCACCGGCACGCGCGCGGCATCCGGCCGGTGTTCAAGCGGGTGGACACCTGCGCCGCGGAGTTCGAGGCGTACACGCCCTACCTGTACTCCACGTACGAGGAAGAGGACGAGGCGCCCCCCACGGACCGGCAGAAGGTGCTCATCCTGGGCAGCGGCCCCATCCGCATCGGCCAGGGCATCGAGTTCGACTATGCGTGCGTGCACGCGGCCTTCGCGCTGCGCGAGGCCGGGTACGAGACGGTGATGGTCAACTGCAACCCGGAGACGGTGTCCACGGACTACGACACGTCTGACCGCCTCTACTTCGAGCCGCTGACGATCGAGGACGTGCTGGAGGTGTCCCAGCGCGAGAAGCCGGTGGGCGCCATCGTGCAGTTCGGCGGCCAGACGCCGCTGCGCCTGAGCGTACCGTTGGAGCTCGCGGGCCTGCCCATCCTGGGCACGTCGCCGGAGGCCATCGACCGGGCGGAGGACCGCGAGAAGTTCTCGAAGCTGATCGAGAAGCTGGGCCTGCGGCAGCCGGAGAACGGGGTGGCGCGCAGCCACGCGGAGGCCTTCAAGGTGGCCGAGCGGATTGGCTACCCGGTGATGGTGCGGCCTTCGTACGTGTTGGGCGGCCGGGCGATGGAGACGGTCTACGACGCGTCGAGCCTGGAGCGCTACATGCGCGAGGCGGTGAGCGCGTCGCCGGAGCACCCGGTGCTCATCGACCGCTTCCTGAAGGACGCCATCGAGGTGGACCTGGACCTGGTCGCGGACCGCACGGGGCAGGTGCTGATTGGCGGCGTGCTGGAGCACATCCAGGAGGCGGGGGTGCACTCGGGTGACGCGGCGGCGACGCTGCCGCCGCACTCGCTGTCGCCGGACCTGGTGGAGCGGATGAAGGACCAGGCCATCTCCATGGCGCGCGAGCTGGGCGTGGTGGGGCTGATGAACGTGCAGTTCGCCATCCAGGGGAAGAACATCTACATCCTGGAAGTGAACCCGCGCGCGAGCCGCACGGTGCCGTTCATCTCCAAGGCGACGGGCATGCCGATGGCGAAGATCGCGGCGCTCTGCATGGTGGGCAAGACGCTGAAGGAGCTGGGCCGCACGGAGGAGCCGGAGTTCAAGCACGTGGCGGTGAAGGAGAGCGTCTTCCCGTTCGCGCGCTTCGCCGGGGTGGACGTGATCCTGGGCCCGGAGATGAAGTCGACGGGCGAGGTGATGGGGATCGCGGAGGACTACGCGTCCGCGTTCGCGAAGAGCCAGCTGGCGGCCGGGGTGAAGCTGCCCAAGGCGGGGCGGGTGTTCATCTCCGTGAAGGACGAGGACAAGCCGGCGGTGGTGGACCTGGCGCGGCGGCTGCGGTCGCTGGGCTTCAGCCTGACGGCGACGGCGGGGACGCACGACTACCTGCAGACGAAGGGCATCGAGTCGCAGCGGGTGCAGAAGGTGAAGGAAGGCCGGCCGAACATCGTCGACAAGATTGTCGACGGGGAGATCGTGCTGGTCATCAACACCACCTTCGGCAAGCAGGAGATCTCGGACAGCTTCTCCATTCGCCGTGAGTCGTTGATGCACTCGGTGCCGTACTACACGACGGTGCAGGCGGCGCGCATGGCGGTGGGGGCGCTGGAGTCGCTGAAGCGCTCGGACCTCGCGGTGAAGCCGCTGCAGGACTACCTGTACGGCGAGAACGGCGTTCCTCCAGCGCGCCGGTAGGGCAGGGCGCCTCTGGGGCGCCGCCGTGGAGGCGGCGCCCCACTGCTTGTCGATGCGCCTGACGGACCCTCAGGAGCAACAGCGGCGGAGGAGTTACTCCCGTCTCTCCACTGCAATCCGACGGCATACCGATACCTTCTCTGAGTTCTCGCCTGTTCGAAGGGCGCAATGCGTTCGGCCTCTGTCAATTCTCGATGGGGGCTCCACGGATGGGGCGTTGTCTTATCGGTGGGTTCATCCCGAATGGGATGACCGAACAGCTCACGCTTGGCGTGTATGTGCCCTTCGGAGAGGAGCGCGGGTTCCGGATCGCGAATTCGCCGCGAGCGTCTGTCAATCCAGGCGCTGCGGGAGCGTGACGGCGCCAGGGCGATGGATGGCAGCGGGGGCCGTCCTACGCCTACAGTGGATCAAGTCCCAACCGCGCAAGCGTGCCGTCTCGATGAGAGAGTCATGGGTGCTGCCACGATGCGGGAGTCCGCAAGGTTGGATGGCGTGCAGATTGTGGAGTTGATGTCGGGTGTGTTGCTTGTGTCTTGTTTGTTGGACTGGGGGTTGAATGAAAAAGCTTGAGATTGTGGATGATTCACATCTGGAGCGAATGACGGAGTTCATTCGAGAGAAGTCGGCCTTGATTCTCGAGCACAGGTTTTATCGGATGGGCAGGTCGCCGGAGGCGTTTGTTTTCTACTTCGCCGATGACTTGGTGGAGTACATCAAGGAGAAAGGCCGGCCGGGAGATCGCTTCTACTATTGGGCGTTCGAGACGGTGTGCACGGATGATGCAATGGAATTCGCGGCCGTCGTTCCAGATGCATCTGGGGCTCCTCCTCCGGGAGAGAGCAGCTTTTGATTCTTTCGGTTGGGGGCTGAGGGGCGACTGCTGTCTGGCGACGGGTTTCAACGGCGCCTGATGGTGGTCGTCCAGCAGCGGTGTTTCGTCGAGGAGGACTTCTTTTTTGAGGTCCGCGGTGCCCAGGGGACGCGACCGATTCGTATGAAGGGGCGGCAGGTCGCGAGGGGAATGGTTCCCTGTCAGGATGCGTCATGGGTGGGGGTCCCGCCCGTTGGGGTGAGTTTCCTTCATGATGTTCTTCCTTCCACTGGGCGTGGATGGCGCGACGTTGGATCGTCGCCCCTGGGTGTCCGTCTCCATCGCGGCGGTCTGTGTCGTCGCCTTCTTCGTGACCTGGGTGGTTCCAGCGAACCCGACGGGCGTGAGCGAGCGTGAGCTCGTCGAGCTGATTCGGGAAACCGCCGAACACCCCCAACTGGAGCTGGCCCCGGGCTGCAACGCCCTGCTCAGTGAGCAGGGCAAGGAGCTGATCACCCAGCTGCGCTCCCGGGCGAAGGCTCCGAGCCCGCGCGTGGACGTCGCGGCGCTCCAGGCGCGGCTCGACGCCCACTGTCAGCAGGTCCTGGAGCGCAAGGATTCGCACCTGCTCCAGCGCCTGGGGCTGGTGCCCGCACGGGGCGTGCTTCAATGGGGCTGGCTGACGTACATGTTCCTGCACCTCGGCTGGATGCACCTGCTGGGGAACATGCTGTTCTTCTATGTCGTGGGGCTGCTGCTCGAGGACGTCTGGGGGCGGCCGCTGTTCGCCGGCTTCTACGTCGCGGGCGGACTGGTGGCGGCGATGGCCCACTTCACGCTCGATCCCCGCTCGGAGACGTTGATGGTCGGCGCCTCCGGTGCGGTGGCCGCCTGCATGGGCGCATTCTGTCTGCGCTTCGCCACGCGCAAGGTCCGCGTGGGCTACCTCATCTGGCTGCTGCGCATCTGGCGCGGCACCTTCGGCGTCCCCGGGTGGGCCTGGGCGGGGCTGTGGTTCGGCAACGAAGTGCTCGATTTCGTCCTCTGGGGGAACAACACGGGCGTCGCGGTGATGGCCCACATCGGCGGGTTTGTCTTTGGCTTCTGCGCGGCCAGTGCGCTGCGCATCACCCATCTGGAGGAGCGCTTCGTCGCACCCGCCATCGCCGCGCGCGAGGGGGGCTGGGTCGCGGATCCTCGCCTGGTGGAGGCCCAGAGCTCGCTCGAGAACGGCGACCGCGAGAAGGCGCGCGCGGGCATCCTCCGTGTGCTGGGGGGCCAGCCCGACAACACGGAGGCATTGCTCACGCTGGGGCGGATGGAGCTGGAGGACGGCAAGGATGCGTCCGGTGCCGCGAAGGTGGAGAAGGCGCTCCAGTTGCTCGTGGCTCGCGAGACACCCGAGCCCATCTGGCAGGCCGTGGAGTTGCTCGGCCCGCTGCTTCCCTTGGATCGCCTGCGTCCCGGAGTCGCATGGCGGGTCGCGCAGGTGCTGGAAGTGGAGGGCGCCTCCTTCTCCGCCCTCCGCATGGCCGAACCCCTGTACGCCGTGGCTGGCAAGGGCAGCGGCATCATGGCGGTACGGGCCTTGATTCGCGCGGCGGAGTTGCGTCTTGCGGGCCGTGAGGAGCCGGCGCGGGCACTCGAATATCTGTCGCGGGCGAAGGTGCTGGCGACCGGCGATGCTTCGGCATTGGCGGAGCGCGTGGGGCAGCTCGAGTCGGAGGTCACTCGGATGGAGGCGCGGCTGAGGGACCGCGGCATCACTCTGGACACGGAGGCTGCCACACCGAGAGCACGCGCCATCGCGGCCCAAGCGCCCGCGATGCCCGGAGGCTCGACGATGCCTCCTCGCATCATCCCCTGTCGCATCCTCAGCCTGTCCGACAAGGCATTGATGGTGGAGGCCCGCGGCGGTCAGCGCAGGTCGCTGTCCGTCACCGAGATCCTGGCCGTGGCCGTGGGCATGTTGCCGGCAGCCGTCCCCGAGGGCGCCGCCCCCCGGCAGACAGTGCTCACCGACCTCGTGGTGTCGTGGGGCGACACGACCCAAGGCCCGACCGTGCTGCGCGTCCCGGCCGCCGGGCTCGGGCTTCCGGAGCGGTATCCCGGTGTCTCTCCGCGCGAGGCCTATGCGCGTTTCCTGTCGGAGCTGCTGGAGCACACGAACGCCAGCGCCATGCCCGACGCGCCGACGCTGGCCGAAGGTCGCTATCCGCGCTTCGACAGCGAAGGCCGGCTCACGCATCACTATTACGGCCAGGGGCCCGCGGACGCGTAGCCGGCCGACGGTCCTTCGCGGACCTCTCCCGTCAACACCTGCTCATGGACGAACCGCGCGGCCCCCGCGGCCCCCGCTTCTGTTCAGCACCGTCCTCCACATGGTATCTCCGGGGGTTCCTGGCGTGCCCGTGCTGGCGCCAGCTCCGGTCGCCACCGAGACGAGCGCTGCCTCCGGCGCGAAGGGGTTGTGATGACGTCGGCTTCGACTCCCCACTGGCGGTCCTCCGTCCCCCGGCTCGTGATGCTCCTGACCCTTTCAGGGGGCCTGCTCACGGGATGCGAGAGCGAGCAGGAGAAGGTCGTGCGCAGGCTCCTCGAGACCCGGGCCTGCAACGGCTGTCAGCTCACGGGCGCGCGGCTGGAAGGGGCGGCGTTGCCTGGAGCCCAACTCCGGCAAGCCAGGCTCAGAGAGGCGCGGCTCGCTCAAGCGAATCTCCGTGGCGCGGACCTGACCGGCGCGTCCCTGACCTCCACCGACCTGCGCAGGGCCGACCTCCAAGGCGCACGCTTCGATGGCGCCTACTTGACGGGCGCCCAGCTCCAGGATGCCAACCTGGAAGGCGCCGATCTTCGCTCCGCATTCGCCTTGGACGGGGCGGACTTCCAAGGCGCCAACCTTCGGGGGGCCCAGCTGGCCGGGAGCAAGTTCTTTGGCCCCGCGGGCCCCTATCAGCGCACGGAGCAGACCCACGCCTATTCCGTGCCCAGCGGTGGGGCGAACCTGCAGCGCGCGGACCTCCGGTCGGCCGACTTGAGTGAGGCCGTCCTCTCCTACTGCAACTTGCAAGGCGCCCGCTTCCAGGGAGCCCACCTGCGCGACGCCTCACTGGAAGGCGCGGATCTGCGCGGTGCCGAACTCCTCGAAACCGACCTTCGAGGCGTCCAACTGGAGCATGCGACCTGGGTGGATGGCACCCGCTGCGGCCCCGGCTCCGTCGGCCGGTGTGTTCCCCTCAAGCCCTGAGCGGGGCGCCTGCCGCGAGCCGCTCAGCGCTTCTTGCTCGTGATCTGTCCCTCAATCACGGACCGGACCTTGGGATAGAGCTCTTGCCGGCTGACGGAGTGTGAGACCCGCATGAAGTAGTCCATCGTTCCGTAGGTCACGGCTGGCTTGAACTCCAGCTTCGCGGGGGCTCGGGGGAATGGCTCGAGGGCCTTGTTGGGGATGGGCAGGCGCGTCTGGTTGAGAGGAAACGGCTGCAACGGGGAGAAGAGGGGAGTGACCTCCATCTTTCCAACGCTGCGCTCCTTGAGGACGGTGACAAAGGACTCAACCGCGCCGCACAGCTCGGCGAGTGACGCGACAACGGGGATGCTCGCCAGGTGACTCGCCTCGCGTAACAGGTTGATGGGCGAGAGAGGAGTGATGACAGGAAGGTCCGGAAGGAACCGCTCCACCTTCAGGCTGACCGTCACCCACTCCAGGATGACCCGGAGGTTGTGCACGGTCTTCCCCCAGTCGGAGACGAGGTTCTGCACCAGGCCCACGTTGGCCGCGAGGGTGAAGATCAGATCCATCAGATCCGTCTGCGCCGAGTACTTGTCGTACCGGATCTCACTGGTCTCCAATCGGCCGACAAAACGTTTGTAGGTCGCTTCGAGTTGAAACTGGCTGTAGGGGTCCGCCGCGGTGATGTCGACATCCGTGAGGCTGGCGCTGAACGGCGTCGCCTTGAGCTGGGCCCGGGGAGAGGTGCCCGTGTTGTCGAAGGATTCAATCTGATACTTCAGGATGCCGGCGATCAAGTCACACAGGGGGCCGCTCAGGGTCTTGACGTCCACCCGCATGAACTGGGCAAGGGCCTTCAGGAACGTGGAGACATGCAGGTCGTCGAAGAGGCCGTCGAGAGGGTATTTCCCGCTCTTCTTGCGGTCCTTGAGCGCCTTCATCAGGGGCGAAAGGCTCTTTTCGAGCTTGTCCAGTTCACCGATGAAGCGGCCGGCCAGGAGCTCGGGCAGGATGGCTCGCTTCGTGGCCGCCTTGCCTTGGAGCTCGATCGCGACGGGGAAATCAAAGGGCTTGCTGAGTGTGCGGATGATTTCGCGGAGCCTGGCGAAGATGCCGTTGATCTTCTCCAAGAGCTGGATGCAGTGGTCGTAGAGCTTCCCTGCTTTGTCGGAGGCCATCAGGAGCTTCAGATTGATTCGCCACGAATCATCCGCGTCCCTGGGGCGCGTGGACTTGATGGCGTCCTTGAGGAGCTGGCCGTCGAAGTGGATGTCGGCCAACAGCTGGGTGACCTGCTCGAACCCCGCCTTCTCCAGCGCGTCGTGGAATGGCAGCAGCGAGAAGTCAGCGACAACCCGTTGGGTCAGGTCGTATTGATTGTGGACGTTGACGATCTTGCATTCTTCGTGGAACACGCCCGTGTCCACCTGATGCTGTCGCTGGAAGAAGGGCGTCGAGAGGTAGGTGACGCTGCGAATCTTCCAGGTGCGCGGCCAGACCTTGGCTGCCTGTCGCGTCAGCTCGTTGATGACGTTCCCGCCATGTGAGTGGCCGATGAAATGGAACGCGACCTCCTGCTTGAGGAACTTCTTGTAGTAGGCGACTTGTCCCTCGGCCCCACAGAGGCGATTGGCCAGATAGGTTCCAGCGACGCGCCGGTTCGACGCGCCGTTGTCTCCAGACCAGCCATGCGCCGTGAAGATGTGGACGTTGGTGTATCGCTGGCGCAGGGCCTCGATGTCCTTGCGGAGTCCGGGGTTCTCTCCCCAGTACCAGTCCGGATCCGTGAGGGGCTTGGTGTTCTGATAGCTGGCGGAGTGGGAGCGGGTGTCGGTGTTGGTCGGGTCCGTCGTCCCGCTCACCAGCACGATGATATTGGGGATGTCTCGCATGCGTGGTCCCTCGGGTCGGTACGGATCACCAACTGCCGCTGGAGCCCGCCCCGCCAGACCTGCCGCCACCGCCGCCGACTCCCTTGCCCTCGCCGTTCGTGAGCACCTGGCTCTTCAACGCCGGGTGCAGCGTCAGCAGGTTCTGGACCCACTTCTTGGCGTAGAGGTCCCCGGGCTTCTCGAACTCCGCCTGTCGGCGGTAGACGCCGCGCCAGGTGGCCTGGCTGTCCCAGAGGCTGCTCCCGTCATCCGTCATGTAGCTCTTGGGATGCCCGACGTTCAGTCGGAAGCCCCTGGCCTGGACGTAGTTGGCCAGGAGGATGCTCCAGATGGAGACAATCGCTTTCCGGATGTCGATGAGGAGGTCTCCCCCTGCCTCCATCAGCTCATACAGGAGCATCGAATAGCGTTCGACCGCGGCGGACTCCAGGTAGAAGAGCGGTGGAGGCGCCCCGCTGTAGGCCTTGAACTTTCCGCCCTCGTTCTTGCCAATGAGGACCCCAGGCGTCCAGCCGGGCATGCCGGGTTCGACGAGCCCGAAGACCCAGGAGCGGCGCCCCGCGAGGAAGTGATACTGGTTGAGCCGGTTGAAGACCTCTCCCAGGAGGGGCGACATCGTGGACGTCAGGTAGTCCGCGCGCTCCGCGAAGTTGCGCTTGAGCGTCTGCGCCGCGAAGCCCTTGTTCGCGTTCTGCCAGAGGACGTGGACCCAGTCGCTGTGAATGTCGGGCAGGTTGATGCCCAACCTCTCCGACCTGAAGTCGAGCACGAACCGGAGCGTCTTGTTCAGCTCGAACTTCTTGGTGGACCAGGCCACCGTGGCCTTGTTCTCGGTCAATCCCTTTTCGACGCCGTTGAAGTACCGGGGGAAGTCCTTGATGAAGTCCGCCACGAGCAGGGGCACCGCGTTCCGGCCGTCCCCCTCCAGCCCGGGGATGCTGAAGTGGATCCGGAACTGATTCACATGGAAGTCGCCGGTACCTCCGGCGATATTGAGTTCTGTGAAGTCCATGGTCCTCCCTTCGGAGTGATGCGACAGGCGTCAGGAATTGAAACGGTCAGCTCCGCGCGCGCCTCGCTTGCCGGCCGAGCCCCAGCCCCAGCAGCAGCAACAGCGCCAGCGCCGCGGCTCCATCTCCGCTGGTTCCACAGGCGCAGCCACCGCCAGTGCCTCCCAGGGTCCGGGCCTGCCCCTTCAGCGTGAGCGCGGCCTCCGCGGTCGTCTCTCCCCGGAGGCGCAGCCGCAGCGTGCCCTCCGCGGGGCCGCCCACCTGGCCGCGGAAGGTGATGCCCACCGTCGCCTGGGCTCCCGGCGCCAGCTCCGCGTCCAGCGCGCTGGCGTCGATCTCGAACGAGGGGTTGGTGTTCTCCACCACGCTCAGCCGCGCGGGCGACGCGGACTGGTTGGTGAGCGTCACGCTGCGCGGCGCGCTGGTGCCCCCGATGTCCACCCAGCCCATGTCCAGCTCCATCGGCTCGATGGTCAGGAAGCTGGCGACCGTCACCCCGGACAAGGCGACCAGCGCCGCGCGCTCCTGGTCCTTCGTGCCCAGGACCAGCGTCGCCTTCGCCGCGCCAATCTGTGACGTGTCGTACTTGAGCTCCAGCGTCAACGAGTCGCCTTGCGCCAACACGCGCCCGTCCGCGCCCAGCGTGGGAGACACCACCACGAAGTGCGTGGCCTGCGGCCCTTCCAACTTGGGCGGCAGCAGGATCAGCTCCTGCGTGCTGTCGTTGGTGAGCGCCACCTTCGTCGTCACCGGCTCCGCCTGCTTGACGGTGCCGAAGTCCAGCGTGCGGCTGAGCGAACGGAACACCGTGGAGAGCCCGCGGCCCGACAGCGCCACCTGCGCCACGGGCGACTCCAGGTCGCTCGTCACCACGGTCAGCGCGGCCTTGGACGTGACGTCCGGCCGAGGCACGAACTTGATGAACAGGTCCTTCGCCTCCTGCGCCGCCAGCGTGAAGGGCAACGTGGGCGCGGACTCCACGCTGAAGTGCGACGGCTCCGAGTTCTCCGACACCCCGATGATCTCCAGGCCCTGCACCTTCAACGGCTGGAGTGATTCGTTGGTGAGCCGCACCGAACGCACCGCCGACGCGGAGGACTCGGCCACCCGCGCTCCGAACTCCAGCGTGGGCGTGGAGAGGCTGAGCTGGTTCGTCCGGCCTCGGCCGCCCAGCGTCACCAGCAGGGTGCTGGCGTGGCTGTCGTCGGAGGTGATGCGCAGGACCGCGTTGAAGCGCCGCTGCGCGTCCGGGTGGAACTGGAGCGACAGGTCCATGCTTCCCCCTGGCACCAGCCGCACCGGCATGGGCGGCTTCTGGAGGACGAACGCCCTGGCGTCCTCTCCATCCAGGATGATGTCCTGCACGGTGAGCATGCCCGCCTCCGTGCCCGCGTCCGACGCCCCGAGCGGCGCCACGTGGGTCAGCCGCAGGCCGATGAACTCGGAGGTGGTGTTCACCCGCGTGCCGCCGAAGTCGAGCGACCCATCGAAGGCCACCGCGTCCCGGCGGGTCACATCCAACTGCGCCGACGTGGCGGTGCCCTGGAGGGTGAGGGTGATGGGGTCCTGCGAGGCCGTGCCGCCCACGCGCAGCGTGGCCAGCAGCGTCCGGGGACCTCCCGTCGACCCCTGGGGCCGGAAGCGCAGCGTGAGCGGGGTGCTGCCACCGGCGGGCACCACCAGCGGGAGGTTCTGCGCGGAGAACTCCGAGCTCCCCGCCGCGAAGTCCACCGACACCTGCGCGGAGGTGATGCCGGTGTTGGTCACCGTCACCGATTGATCCGAGTACGAGCCGAAGTTCACCGGCCCGAAGTTCACCGAGCTGGTCGGCAGTGACACGCTGCCCACGCCCTCGACCGCCAACTGCACGGTGTTGGGGGTCGTCTCCGCGTTGCTCACGATCGTGAGCACGCTGGTGATGTTGCCCCGCGCGGAGGGCTTCGCCGACACGAGGAACGTATGCGCGTCACCGGGCAGCACCGTGAAGCCGGAGAGGGCGGACGGGCAGCCGTCGGTCTGCGTCCCATCATCCGGACGCAGGCAGAAGTCGCCGGGGACCGTCACGGAGTAGACGACCAGCGGCGCCTTGCCGTCGTTCTTCACCACCAGGGGCTGGCGCGGCCCCTCGATGCCCAGGGCCTGGGGGGCGAAGCGGGGACTCGTGCCGCCCGGCAGCACCAGCAACGGCACCGTGCCCCGGCCCGAGACGACGATGGGCAGGTCGGTGGTCTGGTCGGAGTTGCTGAGCACGTGCAGGGTGGCGCTCACGTCCTGCGCCGTCTCCGGCCGGAAGGTGACGTCGAGCTGGGTGGTGGCGTCCCGCGCGAGGTTGATGGGGAACTGGCCGTTGTTCAGCTTCGCCGTGAAGGGGCCGCTGCCCGTCACGTTGTTCACGGTGAGCTGCGCGGAGCCCGTGTTGCGCAGCACGATGGACCTGGTGCTCGTGCCCAGCCGGGGCACCTCGCCGAAGACGAGCTGGTTGTTGCTCAGGTCCAGCTTCGCGAAGGCGCCCACGCCGGAGAGCTGCCGGGAGAGCGCGAGCGCTCCAGGTGACTTCTTCAGCCGGATCTCCAGCTGCGAGGAGAAGGACCCGGTGGCCGTCGGGTTGAAGGTGAGGTCGATGCGGCGCGTGGCTCCCACCGGGATGATGGTGTCCGGCCACTGGTCCACGGTCGCGCGGAAGTAGGTGTCCGGCACGGTGCTCACGCTCAGCAGATCGATGGGCACCTGACCGGAGTTGGTGATGACGAGCGAGCGCAGGCTCGTCGCGCCTGGCAGCGTGGCGGGGAAGTCGACGGCGTCGGTCGGCGCGGACATCTGTGCGTCCGCGCCCCGGCCCGTCAGCACGAAGCTGCGCGTGGTCGTGACGCCCGTCGTGACGCCCTGGTAGACGATCTCCAGCGTGTCCTCGTGCTGCTTGCCCACCACCGTCGGCCGGAAGGTGATGTTGAAGGGCTGGGGGCGCTCCTCACCGCGACCGATGATTGGCTCGGAGCCCGTGATGGGATCCACGGAGAAGGCCGAGCCGGCGGGCAGGACGCGCGCCGCCGTGACCTTGAGGCCCTCCGAGGCCTGGATCAGGTTGCGCAGGGTGAGCTGGCCATTGACGTGCGCCTGGTCGACCTGCCGGGCCCCGAAGCTGATGGCGTCCACGCCGAAGATGGCGATGGGACCCGCGGAGGTGCCCTTGACGATGAGCGTGCGCGGCAGGACCTTGTCGTCGGTGGTGAAGAAGCGCAGCCGCGTCTCCAGCGCTCCCACGTCCGTGGGACGGAAGCGGATCTTCACGGTGGCGGTCTGGTTCGGCTGCACCGTCTGGGGCAGGAAGTCGACCACCTGGAAGTGCGCGTCGCTGTCCGGGGTGATCTTCGACAGGAAGAGGGCCTGGTTGCCGGTGTTGCGCAACGTCAGGTCGGACGTCTGCTCGCCGCCAGGGGCCACGTTCGGGAACACCAGGGGGTCCACCAGCAGCGTCAGCTCGGGCGCGAGCGCCCGGCCGGTGATGGCCACCGAGGCCACGGCGACGGTGGCGTCCGTCTGGAACTGGAGCGTGCGGGGGAAGGACTCGCCCCAGGCGCTCGCGGCGAACGTCACCGTCAGCAGGGCGCTGCTGCGCGCCGCGATGGTCAGCCCCGAGGCGGGAATGCCCGCGAGCGTGTAGGGCGCCAGCGACTCCGGTGGGACCGGGAACACCTTCACGGGCCAGTTGGTGGAGTTGGTGAGCGTGACCTGCCGTGTGGGGGCCGCCTCGCCTACGATGGCGTCGCCGAAGGGCAGCGACGCCGGGCTGACCGTCAGGGACGTCTTGCGCGCCGTTCCACTCAGCGCGACGTCAGACGGGCAAGCCGTGGACGGGGATGTGCCAAAGGTGAGCAGACCCTGCAGGGCGCCGCTCTCACCGATGCCGGGATTGAAGGTGATCAGGATCTCCCGTCCCGCCGAGTTCGGTGCCAGCGTGAACGCCGTGGCGGGGTTCAGCGAGAAGGCATTGCTGCCCGTCAGCGTGGGCGTCACCGTCAGCGCGACGTTGCCCGAGTTGGTGACCGTCACCCGGCGCAGCTCGCTGGTCGCGTCACCGGACTCCTGTTCGGCGAAGTCGAACGACCTCGGGGACACGTCCATGCAGGCCGTCCCCGGCGTCGTCGTGCCCGTCAGGGCCACCTGCGGCGCGGGCAGGGTCGCGTCATTGCTGGTGAAGGAGAGGGTTCCGGAGGCGCTGCCTGCCTGGGTCGGACGGAACGTCAACGTCAGGCGTTGGGTCTCCCCGGAGGCGAGGTTGAAGGCGGACGAGGGGTCCACACGGAAGGGGGCGCCCGGGGACATCGTCAGCGCGGACACCTGGAGTGTCGTGTCGCCGCTGTTGCGGACCGTGACCTCCTGCGTGGCGCTGTCGGTGCCCACCGCGGTCTGGGGGAAGGACAACGTGTCGCGGCTGAGGATGAGCTTCGCCGGCAGCTGGCCCTCGCCGCTGAGCCAGGCGAAGGGTGGGGTGGGGCACATGGAGCTGGACGCCAGGGTGAGCGCACCCGTGAAGGTGCCCCGGCTGGCGGGCGTGAAGGTCACGGTCAGCGGCTTCGACGCTCCCGCGGCGATGGTCAGCGGCGCGTTGGGCACGCTGAAGGGCGCGGTGGCGGAGGGAACCTCGGAGAACGACTCGTTGCCCAGGTTGATCACCGTCACCTGGCGCGTCGTCGGCGTGTTCACCAACTGAGGCCCGAACGCCACGGACGACTGCCCGAGCACGAGCAGCGGCCCGGTGCCCTGACCGTCGAGCGTTATCGGGAGCGACTGACGCTCCGGATCATCCGTGTAGAGCGTCAGCGTCCCGTGGAAGGCCCCGGGCTGAGGGGGAACGAAGCTCACCCGCACGTCCAGCCGGTTCGTGCTGCCCTGGGGCATGGCAGGCACGGTGCAGGGCAGGGCGCACAGGGTGTTCGATGTGGTGTACAGCCCCAGGAAGGTGAAGCCCCCGCTGATCGTCGCGTGGAGGATCTTGCGCGTCTTCGTGGAGGGGTTGCGCAGCGAGACCGCGCTCGAACCCGAATTGCACGAGGCCTGCGGGCCGAAGTTGATGGAGGAGTCCGACAGGGTCAGCGGGAACTCCTGCACCTCAGGACCTGCGTCGCCGAGTCCCGCGTCGCCGAGTCCCGCGTCGCCGAGTCCCGCGTCACCGAGGCCCGCGTCACCGAGCCCCGCGTCACCGAGGCCCGCGTCGCCGAGTCCCGCGTCACCGAGGCCCGCGTCGCCGAGTCCCGCGTCGGTGGAGCCGGCGTCGCCTCCGTCGGCGGGCCCGGCGTCGCCCCCGTCTTCAGGGTCCAGGTTGTAACGCCCGAAGGCGATACGCGGTTCGTCTTCGCTCTCGCGGCCACAGGCGGAGAGCACGCACAGCGAGGCCGTGAGGAGGAGCAGGAGCCGTTTCATGGGCGACCTCAGTTCTTGGCGGTGAGCGCCGGTGCCTTGGCGCCGGAGGCAGGGGGCGCCTTGGGGGCGGTGGGGGCTTCAGGCGGCTTCGGTGCACCGTCGCCGTCAGGTTGGCGCGGCTCCGCTGGCTGGGTTCCGGTGCGGATGCGCCCTTCGAGCAACTCGATGTCCAGCGAGCCGGGCGCGGGCGCGTTGACGAACTGCTGCCACGTCCCGTCAGGCGCGGTGAACAGGAACGACACCGCCACTGGCGCGTTGTCCGGCAGCGGGACCTTCATGCGCTGGAGCGTGCCCGGATAGATGAGCGCCGACAGCAGCACGTCCGCGTCCGGCTGGAAGACGCGCGCGGACACTTCGCCATAGGACTCGATGGCGAACTGCTTGGGGTCCACCTTGCGCACCAGCATGTAGAGCGGCCGCCCCTGGTTGGTCCCCGAAGGGGCCTTCACGCTCAGATGGAGCGTGCTCGGCTGGCACGCGGCCAGGAGGCACAGCGCCGCCGGAAGACAGATCGCCCAGGGTTTCATCGCGGCACCTCGCGGAACGGGATCCAGGGCTCACCCTTGAGCCCGAAGCGGAGGTCCATCGCCCCGTCCGTGGCCGCGCTCCCGCGTGCGCGCAGCGACCACTGACGGTGCTGGTCCTCCGTGGCCTGTGAAGACTCCAGCAACCGGAAGCAGCTCCACGCCGAGCGCGACTTCTCCAGCGACGCGTACTGCACTGACTGGTCCGCGGGCGCGCGCACCTCCACCATCAGCGACGCCGTCTGCTGATCCCACCAGGCCAGGGGGAACTCCTGCCACGACGGGCTCTGGTTGTAGGCCAGGAAGGTCGTCTTGCCGCACTTGAGCGAGCCCAGCGTCACGAAGCTGCCCGGCGTGGGCGCCTTGGGCAGCGGCAGCGGCATCACCTGCAGCAGCAGCGGCCGTGGCCGTCCTTCCGTGTCCCACAACACGCGGGCCAGCCGGGACAGCCGTCCCAGCGTGGGCAACACGCCCGCGGGCAGCGCGAGCCGCGACTGGAGCGCGCCGCGCGGCACCCACTCCGAGCCGCGCTCCTCGCACACCGGCGCCAGCACCCGCGTGACGAACTCCCAGAAGGCGCCGTCCTGCCGGCGCAGGACCTCCAGGTCGCCTGGGTCCACCTCCTGCGTCGCGTCCGCCGTGAACGGGTAGCGCCCCAGGAGCGGGCGCAGGAAGCGCCCGGAGGCGTCCTCCCACTGGCGCTCCAGGGTCCGTTCGATCTCCCGCTGCCCCAGCTCGCGCACCGCGAGGAACGGCTGGCGGAAGGGCTGGCGCAGCTCACCGATGAGCCCCTGTTGATCCAGCCACGCGTCCACCTTGTGCAGGTAGGACGCCTCGTCCTCCAGCATCATCGCGAACGCCAGACGCCCCAGCGGCGTCAGGAGCTCCGGCAGGCGCGCGGCGCCGGTGTTGGGCGCTGGAGGGGTGGCCGGGCCGCCGGTGAGCGACGCGGTCGCCCCCGGGGGCACCGCGCCCGGACGCGGCACCGCGTTCAGCTCGTCCGACATCTGGGCCACCAGCGCGCGGTAGGGATTGAGCGCCGCGTAGTTGCCGCTCTCGTCCGGCTTCATCACCGTGGCGATGGGCTTGAACGGCGCCACCGCGTTGCGCAGCGATTCGTAGAAGGGGCCCTCCAGGGGCTCCAGCGCCACGCCCTGGGCCACGTCGCGCAGCATGTCCACCAGCTCCGAGGAGGGCTGGGTGAGGCGCGCCAGCTCCTCCGCCAGGAGCGCGGGCACCAGCGCCTGGAAGCGGTAGGTGGACACGCGCTGGAACAGGCGGTTGCGGTACTGGAACGCGAACTGGTTCACCTTGCGGCGCACGTGCTCCTGGCGCTGCGACACCTCCTCCACCGGCAGCCCCGAGCCCTTGATGCGCTGGGTGAACTCATCCACCATCGGGCGCAGCCGCGTATCGAACTCCAGCCGGTCCGCCGCGAGCCCCGCGCCTCCACGCGCCGCGACCCCGTCCTCGCCCGCCGCCACCGCGCCGAAGGGCAGTCGCCCCGTCTTCTCGTGGTAGCGCAGCAGCGCCTGGTGCAGCAGCCGCGAGCCGTCCTTGGGACGGAACTCGAAGGTGCTCTGGAGCACGGGCACCTGGAGCACCGCCGGCCCGTTGCCCGGCAGCCACAGGCCGTCGCGGACCAGCAGCTCCGCCACGCTCATCTTCTGCACCGCCTTCACGCCCAGGTAGGCCTCCTCCTCCATGCGCAGCACGTTGGAGAGCACCTCGCGGTGGTCGTTCATCCACGCCACCGTCTTGAGCGTGGAGGGGATGCCCCGGAAGCGGCTGGTGTCCACCCGCGCCTCGGAGGCGGCCAGGAGCTCCAGCGCGCGCGGCAGGCTGCTGAAGCGCGCGCTGTCGTCCAGCAGTGACTGGAGCCGCCGGCGCTCGTCCTGGATGGCCTCCAGGTCCGCGTCCAGACGCTCCAGGTCGTGCGGCTCCACGGAGCGGTTCTGCAGCAGGTCCTGCAGCCGCCGCAGGTGCGACTGCCACGGGGCCAGCTGCGCCTCCAGGGTGAGCGGCTCCGGGAACGGCCAGCGGGCCCAGTCCGCCTCGGGCGTGTCCGGCGCCTTCCAGGGCGGATCGCTCATGAGGACGTAGTCGGCCACCAGCGGCTCGCTCAGGCCCACCGCCGACACCCAGGAGCGCGCCGCGTCCAGGGTCGCGCCATCCGCCGCGGGCGCCGGTCCACTGGCCTCCGGGATGAAGCTCCAGGTGGGGCGGGTGCGCAGGCTCGCCAGCACGAGCTGCCCCAGCGCCTCGTCCCGTGAGCCGTGCAGCGTGGCCAGCAGGTAGACGACCTGCTCCGGCCGGCACGTGTCCGGCTGGCGGTGGCACTTCTCCAGCGCGGGCCGGATGTGCGCCTCGCGGATGCCCCGCGCCAGACGCTGGCGAAGATCCTCGCGCGCGCCCGTGAAGCTGTAGCGCAGGAGCGGCCAGGTGCTCATGGCCCGCCACAGCGTGTCCAGCGACTGGCCCGCCGCGAGCACCTGATCCTGCGCCACGGCCCCGGACACCTCCTGGCCCTGGTCGCGCATGCGCTGCACCGTCTCCTCGAAGCGCTGCACGCGCGTGCTCGCCTGCCCCAGCCGCCACGCGAAGTGCCCGTAGGCGATCCCCAGGGGCAGCGCGCACGCCAGCCCCAGCAGCACCGCGCGGCGCAGGTGCGTGTGCAGGTAGCGCTCGCGCACGGCGCGCGCCGTGCTGGCCTCGGCGGACACGGACAGCACGTCCGGGTCGCGCGTCTGCGCGTCCGCGGAGGACAGCGACACGGTGGAGAGCTTGGGGGCGTACGCCAGCGTCTGGCCCTCCATCAGCGCCGTCACGAAGCGCGCCAGCGCTTCGAAGGGCGCGTGCCCCTCCGAGTAGAAGCGCTCCAGCCGCTCGAAGGACTCCACCGGCAGCGCCGTCAGGCCCAGCGCCAGGTACTGCTCGTGCGTCTTGAGCAGCGTGGACAGCTTGCCCTCCTCACCGACCGGGGGCAGCGTGAAGCGCAGCGGTACGTGGTGCGCGCGCAGCAGCCGCGCGAAGTCCCCGTAGCCCTCCCGCTCATCCAGGTGGGTGAGGCACACGCGCGTCTCCAGCGCGCCCTCGCGCACCTCCGACAGGAGGTTGAGCTTGCCGCGCAGCAGCTGGGCCGCCCGGCGCACCTCGTCCGGCGGCGTCTCCGCCAGCCAGCGCGCGTCCAACACCAGCACCGCCAGCGCTTGCTGGCCGTGGCCGAAGGTGTCCTTCCACAGCCGGCGGAGGGCCTCGCGAGCCTCGGGCGTCTCGTCCTCCAGCAACTGCGCGGACACCTCCTGCGCCACGACGTCCGCGCCCAGGTACACCTGGAGCAGCGAGTCCGTGAGGAGGCTGGGCAGGAACTGCCGCGCCTGCCGCTTCCAGTCCAGGTCCAGCTCGATGAGCCGCGACTTGCCCGCGCCCGCGGGCCCCAGCACCACCACGCCCGGCAGGTCCGTCACCGCCACCCGGTGCCGCAACGGCAGCCCGGCGAGGAACTTCTGGCGGACCTGACGCAGGCGGTTGCGCGCCAGGGGCAGGGGGGCGGCGGGCGCGGCCGAGGCCGCGGCCTTGCGCTTGGCACGCCAGGCGAGGAACAGCGGAACGCCCAGCGCCAGGAGCGCCAGGGCCAGCAGCACCCAGGGCTTCCACGCGGGGGGGATGAACGCCGTCAGCTTCTTGATGACCTCCATGGCTCAGCGCTCCCCCCAACCCGTGACGTCCTTGGCCCGGCCCGCGCGGTGCAGTGCCTCCAGGATGTCTTCCAGCGTGTCCAACGTGCCGGCGAACGCCGCGCAGGCCTGCTGCTGTGCTTCTGGCGCCAGCCGCGGATCCGCGGGGCCCGGCAGGAGCGCGGCCAGTCCCTGGCCAAGCTCTTCCAGCAGGGGTCCCATGCCGCGGCGTCCGGGCCCGAAGCGCGCGTCGATGAGGCGGCACAGCTCCTGGAGCACGGCCGGCGCGGACTCGAGGCCCGGCGCGGCGGGGGCGCCCGGAGCGGGGCGTGGGGGCGCGGTCGTCACCGGGTCACCCACCACAGCACGGCCTGCAGCCCCAGCACGCTGGCGGCGCTGATGGCGTAGTAGCGGGCGGGAAACGCGTAGAGCAGCGGCCCGGAGCCGTCTCCGGGCGCCGAGGGCGCGGGCAGGGGCGGGGGCGTCACGATGCGCGCCGCCAGCCGCTCCTGGTACTCGCGCAGC
This sequence comes from Corallococcus silvisoli, assembly GCF_009909145.1. Taxonomy (NCBI): domain Bacteria; kingdom Pseudomonadati; phylum Myxococcota; class Myxococcia; order Myxococcales; family Myxococcaceae; genus Corallococcus; species Corallococcus silvisoli. The sequence goes on along the minus strand of NZ_JAAAPJ010000017.1, from coordinate 66,962 downwards.
TTCGCGGTGTGGCCCAGGTAGCGGCCGCCGAAGCCCGCGGTGATGCAGAAGTGCAGCATCTCGAAGAGGAGCGCGGGGGAACCCGGCTCGTCCAGCCGCTGATCCGCGAGCGCATAGAAGGCCTCGCCGCCGCCGTCCTCGCCGAAGAGGCGGTACTGCAGCAGCGGCCACAGGGGCTGCTCCGCGTCCGCGAGCCGCAGGAGGACCCGCTCGTCCACCAGGTACGTGAAGGGCTTGAGCGCGTCCTGCACTTCCTCCTCCCGCGCGTGCGCACCCAGGCCCGCGCGCAGCCGCTCCACCACTTCCAGGAGCTGCTCCTGGAGCGTCCGCAGCCCCTCGCGGCCCACCAGCCCCGAGGCCGCGCCCGAGCCGGGCACCACGGAGGGCAGCCACGTCTCCAGCACGGCCTGGGCCTGCCGGTACTGCGTGAAGACGACCTGCCAGTGCTCCAGCTTCATCGCGCCCCCTCAACCCACGTTCACCATGGAGCCGCCCACGGTCGTCATGCCGCCCTTCAGCTCCGCCATCGCGTCCGACTTGAGCGCCAGCTGCACCTCCGCGGCCACCTTCACCTGGGGAGCCGCCACCACCACGTCCTTGGTGCCGTCCATCTTGACGGTGGGCGCCTTCAGCGAGACCGCGCCGGTCTTGCCCTCCACCTTGACCTCGGAGCCCTCCACGCTGAACGCCTTCGCGGCCTTGAGCGACACCGCCTTGTCGGAGCTGAGCGACGCGTCCGCCGCCGCCTTCTGCGTCAGCTTGTCCTCGGTGGTGAGCGTGAAGGCCTTCTTGCTCTCCAGCGCGAACGTGTCGTCGCTCTTCCACGAAGACGCCTTCGACGAGGTGACCTCGATGGTCTCCGCCTTCAGCACGAACGACTTGCACGTCACGGTGACGCTGTCCTGCTTCTGCACGACGGTGCTCGTCGCGTCATTGCCCTTCACCTCCAGGGTGATGGCCTCGCCATCCATCGTCACCGTCTGGAGGATCTTCCCGTCCTTGTCCTCGGTGGTGAGGATGAGGCCCTTCTCCTTGTCCATCTCGATGGTGCAGATGAGCTTGCCCATGTGCGCCGTCCCCCTTGGAAAACGCTCAGGCCCGACGCCAGTAGAGGAGCACCTGGGCGCCCTCCAGCGCAGGGGTGGCGAAGAAGGTGAGGCCGTCCTCCCGCTGGGCGGACTGCCATTCCTCGCTCTGGTGTGTCAGCTGATACCAGTCGATGTCCGCGTCGAAGGAATGGGGAAAGGAGGGGTAGGCCACGTGCCGGTACGGCACGCCCTTGAGGGCCTGGCGGCGCACCGCCGGCAGGCGCAGCGGGCTGGCGATCTTCACGCCCTCCATGGACCGGGGCCGGTCGCGCTCCTGGCGGCGCACCAGCAGGTAGAAGTCATCCGGCGGCGGTGTCTCCCGGGGCAGCGGCGTCAGCCGGAAGTGGCCATCCTGGAATTCAAAGGCGCGGTAGGACAGGGGGCTTGCCTGCGGACGGAAGCCTCGCGTGAGCAATTCCATCCACCGCGCGAGCCCAGGGCCCGGTGCGTCATGTTCATACGCGGGCAGCGCGTCGTCCGGCTCCGCCTCCAGGTAGCAGCAGGTCTCGAAATACAGCCGCCGCAGCGCCTGCATCAGGTGGTAGGGCGGCGGCTGCACGCCGTGGCGCATGTCCTGGCGCAGCACCTGGAGCCCCCGCACCTCGCAGAGCGCCCGCCGCGCGCTGGCCAGCCGATCCCCGCGCACCAGGCCTTCCCGCAGGGAGGTCCGCAGCTGTCCCTGGGCCTGCTGGAGCAGCCCGTCCAGCTGCTCGAACAGCGGCGTGAGGAAGGGATGGGGCCCTACCCGTAGCAGCGGGGGCAGGTGCGTGCCCGACAGGACCCAGGGCCCCTCCGCGTTCCGCGTGAAGACCGCCAGCGCCAGGCTGCTCACGGCGTCGTCCACCACCGACTCCAGGGACAGACACAGCCGCCGCACCGCGCGCACCACCGGGGGCGCCTCCTCGCCCGGCCCAGGCGTTTCCTCCCGGGGCTCCACGACGGCCAGCAGGTGCAGATACACCGTCAGCTTCGTGCGGCCCGACTCCTCCAGCGACAGCGGCGTCACCTCCGCGTTGCCCGGCACCTCCACCAGGTGTCCACCCGGGAGGACGGCGCTCAGCTCCTCCAGCGCCACGGTGCCCTTGTCCAGGAGCACGTCGTTGAATCGCAGCGCCCCCACGCCCACCACCGGCAGCCCCGCGAGCCCCGCGTAACGCCGGGCCTCTGTCGACAGGGATTCTTCCTGGGCGCGGAAGTGCTCCGGCAGCAGGGTCTGCCCTTCCTGCCACAGGACTCGCGCGAGGGTGTCTGGGTTCATGGCAGGGAAGGAAACGGCTTGCGCGCCGAGCGGGCATCCGGAGGGAGCGATACAAAATCAGCCCGGATGAAAAATATTTAAAAAAGCTACAGGCTCAAAGCCCGCGGCGTCAAGCCACCCCCGGGAATCCACCGTGTCTGGTTTCATGCCCTTTGGGGATGGAGACATCATGGGTTGGGTCTTTCTTGTCTCCCGGGTGAAACGGAGCCCAGCGTGTCAGGTCATATGTCCAGGGTGTATTGATTTTATGTATTCGTATGGTTTATCAATTCCTGTACAAACGGCGGTTCCGTTCCGGGGGCACCCATGGCCATCACCGACGAAATTCCCAGATCACGCATCACGCTGACCTACCGCACCCAGGTGAATGGCACCCGGGCGGACAAGGCGCTTCCGTTCCGGCTGCTGGTGATGGGGGACTTCTCCCGGGGCACCTCCGCTGACCGCAAGAAGGACCTGGATCAGCGGGAGATCCGCAACCTGGACGGCAAGAACCTGAACCAGGTCATCCAGAACATGGGGATGACGCTGAACTTCAGCGTGCCCAACCGCGTGGACAAGAAGGACCCCGTGGACGGCTCGGCGCCCGCGCCGCTGGAGGTCAACATCAAGCTGGACTCGATGAAGTCCTTCAGCCCGGTGGAGGTGGCTCGCCAGGTGCCGAAGATCAACGCGCTGCTCACGCTGCGCAAGCTGTTGCTGGAGCTCCAGGGCAACCTGGACAACCGCAAGGAGTTCCGCCAGCTGGTGCGCCAGCTGGCGCAGAACCCGCAGGCCGTGGCGAAGCTGAAGACGGAGCTGGCCGCGTTCCAGTCGCTGGGCCTGCCCAAGAAGCTGGCCGCGACGAACCCCACGCCTCCGACGACGTGATGCCGGGCACAAGCCCTTCCCCACGACCTTCCTGAACGAGAGCCATCCGCCATGCCCACCGCCAACACCCCGTCGTCCACCACCGCCACGACGACCGCCGTGGCCGACCCGCCCCTGGACATCCCGTTGTTCCTCTCCAGCGTCCGGCTGGGCGCCGCGCCGCCCGCGCGCGACCCCGCCACCCAGACGGACCTGATGCTGGTCCCCGACGACGCCACCCCCGAGGAGCGCTTCGTCTCCAGTCTGGCGGCCATGGTCTACAACATGGACACCGACGAGGGCCGCTTCGACAAGCAGACGGTGCAGGAGCTGGTGGGCACCATCGACACGCTGGTCGCGGATCAGCTGAACGCCGTGCTGCACGCGCCGGAGTTCCAGGAGGTGGAGGCGCAGTGGACGGCGCTCGCGGACCTGGTGCGCAACACCAACTTCAAGGCCAACATCGAGCTGAGCCTGCTGGACGTCTCCAAGGAGGAGGCGTACTCGGACCTGGAGACGAACGCGGCGGACGTCGCCGGTTCGGAGTTCTTCAAGAAGCTCTACGTCGCTGAGTACGACCAGTACGGCGGTGCCCCGTACGGCGCGCTGGTGGGCCTCTTCGAGTTCGCCAACACGCCGCAGGACATGCTGTGGCTCAAGACGATGGGGAAGATCGCCGCGGCCAGCCACGCGCCGTTCGTGGCCTCCGTGTCCCCGCGCTTCTTCGGCTGCGACAGCATGCGGGAGGTGGCCCAGCTGCGGGACGTGGCCAGCCTGCTGGACTCGCCCAAGTACTCCGCCTGGAACGCGCTGCGCGAAACGGACGAGGCCTCCTACGTGGGGCTCACGCTGCCGCGCTACATCGTCCGGCCCCCCTACAACCCGGAGACCTATCCCGCCCCGGGCATGACCTTCACGGAGGCCGTGAAGGGGGACAAGGAGGAGGAATACCTCTGGGGCAACGCGGCCATGCTGTTCGCCCGCAACCTGGTGCGCTCGTTCGAGACGTCCGGCTGGTGCCAGCACATCCGGGGCCCCCGCGGCGGCGGCCTGGTGGCGGGCCTGCCCGTGCACCTGACGCACCTGCGCGGCGAGGAGGAGATGAAGCTGCCCGTGGAGATGTCCATCCCGGACTTCCGCGAGCTGGAGCTGGCCAATGGCGGCTTCATCCCGCTCATCCACAAGAAGGGCTCCGCGGAGGCCGTCTTCTTCAGCGTCCAGTCCCTCAAGCGTGCCCAGGTGTTCGAGGACCCGAAGGACTCGGAGAACTCGCAGCTGGTCACCAACCTGGCCTACACGTACTCCATCAGCCGCATCGCGCACTACGTGAAGGCCATCATGCGCGAGAACATCGGCAGCACCGCGGGTGCGCAGTACATGCAGCAGCAGATCGAGCGCTGGATCTCCCGCTACGTCACCACGCTGGTGAATCCGGACGACCTCACGCTGCGCTACTACCCGTTCAAGGCCTACAACCTGACCGTGGCGGAAGTGCCCGGCAAGGTGGGCTGGTTCCACTGCAACCTCTCCGTCCTCCCGCACATCCAGTTCGAAGGCATGAACGTGGATCTCCGCGTGGATGCGCGGCTCGGCTGACAAACCCCGCATCAAACAGGAGGACATGAACCATGGGTGATGGACCGCTTGGCATTTCGTGTGACTGGCAGGACACCATCCAGCAGCGCCCCCAGAAGAACAACCCGGTGGGCTACCTGCTGGACATCAAGGGACTGGGCAGGGATGACGGCTCGTTCCCCAAGGGCACCAGCCTCTTCTATACGCCGTTCGACGGTGAGCCCGCGTACAGCGAGGTCAAGGTGGAGGCCGTGGGCGCCAAGAAGGCCGTGCGCTGCGTGGGCCTCATCACCCGGCTCAGCTGGGACGGCGGAAAGCTGGACCCCATCGACTTCACGGTGCTGATCTCCCCGGAGAACAAGCCGGACTTCACCGGGGTCACCAACACGGAGCTGAAGCGGCTCGCGTTCTGGATCTGCGAGTGGGACAGCGCCGCGGGCAAGTGGTACGAGAAGTGCTACCCGCTGGGCGACGAGTCCGGCGGGCCCGCGAACGCGCTGGCCGGGAAGATCAACCAGAAGGGCAGCGAGGTGATGTTCACCGTGGGTGAGCCGGAGTCGGTGGGCGTCACCGACATCAAGTTCTGCCACCTCACGTTCCAGGTCATCCCGGACAAGAAGCACCTGTGCAACTTCCACTACGGCCACAACGTGGAAGCCAAGGACGTGTACAGCTGGGGCTACCGCGAAGGCAGCTCATAGTCGGTGCCGGGGCGGGGAGGGCGTGCGCCGCTCCCCGTTTCCACCGCGTCACCCGGCGGTGCCCCACCGGGTGACGCGGCGCTCCTGGGAGTTGGTGGCGAACTCCAGCGTGGTGCTCTTCTTCGGCGCGGGGACCACCTTGAATTCGAAGCGGTAGAAGCGCACGTCCACGCCGCCCGACAGCGTGACGGGCTGATTGTCCAGGAACACCCGGGGTGCGCCATTCACCGTGTCGATGAGGGCCTCGGCCGTCCGCGGGCTCTTCAGGTGGGCGGCTTCGAACCACTGGTCGCCGTCCTCGTCGAAGGAGACGATGGCCCACGCCAGCTTCAGGCGCAGGTTCTCCAGCGGATTCGAGAAGTGGTTGAGCACGTTGGCCGCCGTGGTCCGGCCTACGTACACCCGGAAGTCCAGGGGGCCGGAAGGGCCGTCCATGGTCAGCTTCTCAATGAGGCCAATGCATTTCACCGTGGGCCCGAAGTCCCCCACCTTGGGCGAGGACAGCGCCAGGTCCTTCTGGAGGTTGAGCCCCCCGCAGCCGTTCCATTCCAGCAGATAGCCCAGCGAGCCACGAAAGCCGGGCCGGTACTGGAAGCCGGTGCGCCAGTTGCATTGGATCTCCAGCAGGTCGGGCTTCTCGAGGGTCATGGCTGTCTGTCCTTGGTAATGAAAGACATGTAACATGAAGTGGAAAGACAGACCATGAGAGACCTGAGCCTGTGCCTGCGCCCGCTCCAGGGCGGCCCGATGGAGCGCCTGGAGGCGCACGACTCGCGCTTCCTGGCGGTGGCGGACCTGGTGCAGCAGGAGTCCTACGCGGAGGCCGCGGACGCCATCGAGGCCCTGGACCGCGAGGGGCTTCATGAGGTGCGGCTCGCGGCCTACTACCTCTTCGCGGCGCTCCGCGAAGAGGGGCTGTCGCGGCTGCCAGAGGTGCTGGAGACGCTGCTGGAGCTGTCGCGGGCGGTGGCGCCCCCGGAGTCGGCCGGAGCCAAGGCCACCAAGCCAGTGGTGTTGTTCGACAAGGCGCTGACGTGGCTGTTCCAGACGCTGCTGAGCGCGCTTCGCTACCACCACGGAAAGAAGGACGCGGGCTGGGAGGCGTGGACGAAGGGCTTCACGGACGGCCGGCGCCGCGACACCCTGCGCGGCATCCAGGCGCTGCAGGCGCAGCTGGAGGCTCCGGGCTACCGCGGTGGAGCCCAGGGGCTCGCGGGCCTGGGGCAGTGGCTGAAGGAGACGCAGGAGCGCGCCGCCGCGCCCGCGCCTCCGGCGGAGCCCGCGCGCCCCGCGGCTCCCGCGAAGGGCCGGGCCGCGAAGGCCGCCGCGCCCGCCCCCGCGCCGTTCCCGCGCACGGTGGGGCCGCTGCAGCTGCGCGGGTCGGCGCACCTGCTGGAGCTGTGCGACAAGCTCAAGGCCTTCGAGGTCCTGGTGGCGCGGGGCGACTTCCAGAAGGCGGCGCTGGTGAGCGACGACGTGCTCCGGACGCTGGAGGACTTCGATCCCCGGCGCTATCTGCCGGAGCTGTTCTCCACCTTCGGGGGCCTGCTCAACCGGCACGTGTCGGACATCCAGGAGCACTGGGAGCGCAAGGACTCGATGGAGTGGCGCACGCTGTCGCAGTTCTACCAGGTGGACCTGGCCGCGTTCGTGGGGCCTGGCGAATGAGGCGGTCCCGGTCATGAGCGGCGCGACGCCGCTGCTGTCCGCGCTGGAGCGGCGCATCCGCGCTCGGGCGAAGGACTTCGACCTGGGGCCGCTGCTGCGGCTGCTGGAGTCGGAGGGCTACGGGCGCGAGCGGATCCTCTTCGAGAGCAACCCGGAGCCGGTGGCGTCGGCGTCGCTGGTGGAGGCGGTGACGTTCCACACCTCCCCGGTGCGGCGCGTGGTGGTGACGCTCAACCTGGGCCTGCTGGGCACGCCGGGCCTGTTGCCCAGCTACTTCCTCCAGGTGGCCGAGCAGCTGCCGGAGCCCGAGCCGTTCCTCGACTTCATCCGCTTCTTCGACCACCGACTGCTGACGGCGCTGGTGGACGCGCTGCACCCGGAGCGGGACGTGGGGCTCGTGGGGGACTGGGAGCGCACGAAGGGGTTCTACCTGCGCATGGTGGGCGTGGACTCGCCGGCGACGCTCCAATGGCTGTTCCAGCAGGTGTTCCCGGAGCTGCGCGTGACGTGCGTGCGCCGTGCCTTCCGCACGCGCTTCTCCGGCATGCGCCCCACCTTCGGGCCCACGCCACTGGACGGCACCGGCATCCTGGGCAACGCCTATGCGACGGACGTGGGCGGCTTCCAGGTGGAGCTCTTCGCGGACGAGGAGGCGGACCTGCGCGGCCGCAACTGGCCCCCGCTGGTGCGCCACCGCTTCCACCGGCACGTGCTGCCGCTGCTCGTGCCCGCGCGCATGCAACTGGAGGTCCTCTTGACGGTGCGCGCCCACGGGCGGGCGGCGCGGCTGGGGCCCACGGGTTCGCTGGGCTACGAGCGGCTGCCGGGCGCGGAAGGCCAGCCGCTGCGGCAGCTCATCTACCTGGGCGACACGGCCGTGCCGGTGGCGGCGCCCGCGCGTCCGGAAGGCGAGCGCCAGGGCATGGCCATGGGCACGCCGAAGGCCGCGAGACGTTAAGGGGGACGGACCATGGGCTTTCTGCACCGGAAGTTCCTGGGGGTGACGGAGACGCCGCGCGAGGCGGTGCTGCGCAACCTGGGCCACCTGCTCCAGGCCAAGCTGGGCGCGGCGTCCGTGCTGCCCGGCTTCGGCCTCACGGAGACGGGCTTCCGCTCGGACGCGGAGCGGCTGGCGGGCCTGGGCGCGGAGATCCGGGAGACGCTGTCGCGCTACGAGCCGCGCGTGGAGGTGCTGGAGATCGACGAGGACCCGGCGCAGACCGAGGGCGCGCCCGGGCTGGTGGTGCACCTGGTGCTGCGGGACACCGGGGAGCCGGTGGACCTGCTGCTGGATCCCGCGTCGCGCCGGCTGCGCGAGCGGCCTGCTGACGCGGCGCCACGGGAGGACGAGGCATGAAGTTCACGGAGCCGCTGAAGGTGTCGCTGGAGCTCAAGGCGGGGGACAAGGACTTCTCCATCCCCGCGGGCAGCCTCAAGCGCCTGTCGGTGAAGGCGTGGTCGCACGGCTTCGAGGCGCGGGTGGAGTGGTGGGTGCGGAGCCGTGAGAGCGCGGACGAGGACACGCTGTTCACCCCTTTCACCGACTCCAAGCCCCTGACGGCGACGCTGAGCATCGAGCGCCGCTACGGGGCGAAGGCGGAGGGGCGCGACGGGCCGGAGGCGAAGCCCCTGAAGTTCGTGGGGCGGGTGGAGGCGCGCCACGTGCGCGAGCGCACCCTGGCGAACGTGAAGGACGCCCCCGTGATGCAGCGGCGCTACCGCATCCGGCTGGTGGACCCCGCGGCGATGCTGTGGCGCCGCCACTTCCCCAGCGGCGTGTGGGTGGACAAGTCGCTCCAGGAGGTCATCCAGGCGAACACGCCCAAGGGGCTGGACGTGGCCTGCGAGTGGGAGTCGGCGAAGACGAAGCATCCCTTGCACGCGCTGGGGCTGGGCGCGGACGAGGACGGCGGGGCCAGCTTCCTCGACTTCCTGCACTGGGTGCAGGCGCGGCGCGACGCGGGCCTCTTCCTGGACCCGGCGACGGGCAAGTACACGCTCGCGGACGCGAAGCCCGAGGGCGGCGAGGCGCTGGCGCTGGCGCGCGACGAGGTGAAGCAGGTGGACCTGCGCTACCCGGAGCCCCGTCGCGACGCGCTGTCGGTGCTCAACAGCTACGTGGACGCCGGCACGCCGCGCAAGGCGGTGGAGAACGCGGACGCGATCTCCGGCGTCCTCACCGAGCGCCTGTTGACCTCCACGCTGGAGGGCACGCTCACGGACCAGGTGTCGCTGGAGACGAAGCGCGTGCGTCCGGAAGGGCCGGAGGTGCGGCTCACCTTCGCGCGCTACCCGCGCGTGGCGCTGGTGCTCAACGGGCTCTACACACTGGGGCCTGACTGGAGCAAGGGCTTCGCGACGCACGGCAAGCAGTACCGCCTCCACACGCTCTCGCTGGAGGCGCGCGCGGTGGAGGCGGAGGCGGAGGCGGCGCCGGACGGCGTGTTCAACGTCTACCGGATGTCGCTCACCGGGGCGCTGGAGGAGGCGGCGGACCCGACCTTCCGGCGCCCCCGCTTCCGCGTGCCGCGCTGGCCCTTCTTCGCGGAGGGGCGGGTGGTCAGCGAGGAGGGCAAGGAGGAGGAGCGCACCTACCAGGTGCGCCAGGACGAGGAGACGTCGCTGGAGTCGTACCGGGTGAAGCTGCCGCTGTGGGACGCGGAGGTGCGCGTCCCCTATGAGCCGCACCAGCAGCCCGGGCACTTCTACTTCCCCGCGGACAAGACGACGCGGATGCTGGTGGCGCTGAACTTCCAGGACGCGCGCCTGGATCGCTTCCTGGAGTGGCGCCCGGGCGCGAGGCTCCCCAAGGAGTCCCAGGGCAACCACCTGCTCCTGGGCAAGACGGACAAGAGCGAGACGTCCGTCCAGCACCTGTACCAGGACTCCAAGCCGCTGCTGCGCATCCAGCGCACGCAGGAGAAGGACACCCAGCTCATCGAAGTGGCCGAGGGCCGGATGTTCCTGCGCGTCCAGGAGAAGGAATAGCCCATGCGGATGGACGAAGCGCTCTATGCGTCGTTCCTGGAGGAGCTTCAGGCGCTGGAGAAGTTCCGCCTGGGCTACACGGCCCTGCACCCCACCGCGCCGCTGGACGGCGAGGACGCGGACGTGCGGCGGCTCACCGAGGCGATGGCGCTGTTCACCGCGCGCACGCGCCGCGCGGGCCAGCGGGCGCTGGAGAAGAGCACGCTGCGGCTGTTCCAGCAGCACTTCGCCTACCTGCTGAATCCGGTGCCCGCGATGGCCATGGTGCGCGCGGAGCCGGATGCGCGCTTCGTGGACGCCGCGGAGCTGCCCCGGGGCACGCCCTTCCTGCTCAACCCGGGGGAGGGCGGCGGGCCCACCGGGCCGCTCACGCTGCGCACGCTCACGCCGCTGCGGCTGTTGCCGGTCCGGCTCACGCAGGCGCGGCTGGAGCGCCAGGGGGATGACGGCGCGCTGCTGCGGCTCGTCTTCGAGGGCGGCTTTCCGCGCAACGACTCGCCCGGCGTGGTGCGCCTGCACATCAACCACCTCAACGACTTCCGGGCCGCGCTGGCGGTGTTCTTCCAGTTGAAGACCTCCGTCCGGTCGGCGACGGTGTGCTTCGACGACGGGGCGGTGGAGCACGAGGTGAAGCCCTTCGACGCGCACGAGGGGCCGGTGCGCTTTGGCGCGCCCCCGCCCGTGCCCGCGGAGGGCGAGCCCTCCGAGCACCCGCTCCAGCGGCTGCGGCAGCTGCTGCACTTCCCCCAGCAGGAGCTGTTCCTGGAGGCCCGCATCCCGCCCGCGCCGCGCAACTGGCAGGGCTTCACCCTGTGCCTGCGCCTGACGGGGCGCTGGCCGTCGGAGCTGGTGCTGGGCCCGGACTCGTTCGTGGCGCACGCGGTGCCGGTGGTGAACCTCCAGCGCGCCATGGCGACGCCGGTGGAGCATGACGGCACGAAGGAGCGCCACGCGGTGCAGCACCCGGATCCATCGGGAGGCTACCGGCTGAACACGGCGGTGGGCGTGTACCAGATGGGCGCGAAGGGCATGGTGCCGCTGCGGCCCGGGGCCATCTCCGGGGGCGCGGACACCTACGAGCTGGAGCACGAAGGCCAGGGGCTGGCGCGCACCGCGTGGCTGGCGGTGGAGATGCCGGACGCGTTCGTGCGGCCGGTGCGGCTGGGCGTGGACGGGCTGTGGCATCAGCCGCTGCCGCCGCGCTTCGACGCCCGGGGCTACCGGCCCGTGCTGGCGGACCGCTTCCTGGAGGGGGTGCCGTGGAGCCTGGTGGGCACGGTGGCCCCCGGCGGCGACAACCCGGTGGAGCACGGCCAGCAGTCGCTGTTGCAGCTGCTGGCGCTGCGCACGCAGCGGTTCATGGGGCGGGACGACCTGCTGTTCGTCCTGGAGGTGCTGGGCGTGCGCACGCAGCGCTACTTCCGGGAGCTGCTGCCGTCCCTGACGGAAGTGAGCGTGAAGCCCAAGCCCTTCGCCCGGAGCGCCGCGGGCTTCAAGTACGTGTACCAGATGGGCTTCGGGCCCATGGACGCGTCGCTGCTGCCGCTGGTGGATCTGCTGTGCGGCCGGCTGGTGGAGCTGCTCGCGTGCTGGAGCGCGGAGGACGTGGTGGAGCTGGAGGTGCGGCTGCCCCAGCGCGAGGCGCCGCTGCGCTACACGCCGCGCGCTTGAGGCTGGCGCGTCACTTCACCTGGGCCTTCATCTGGCCGGGCACGTTGATCTTGATGACGCCGCCCCAGGCGCAGTTGCAGATGGACTTGTCGGTGAGCGCGGGCTTGCCCTTGATGAACACCACGGGCGAGCCGGGGAGCCAGGGGGACACGATGACGGGCAGGCACGGCATGGGCGTGAGCACGCCCATCGCCGCGGCGGTCGCGAGCGCCACGGTGGGGTTGCTCGGCGACTGACACATGCCGAAGGGCGGCACGTTCATGGCGGGGACGTTGTCCATCACCGTGCCCGCGGACGCGGTGGCGTTGACCATGTTGACGGGCAGCACCGACAGCGCCGACGGCGCGGCGCCGAAGCTGCATTGGAGGGCTGCTCCGGACGCGACCTGGGTTCCCATCAGCGTGTCTCCACCCGGGCGCGCAGCGTGGTGAGCGCCAGGAACAAGGGGTCCCTCGACTTCAGCCGCAGGGCGCCCGTGAGGTACTGCGTGCGGCACCAGTCCTCGTCCACCGGCCCGTCCCGCGGGCCCTCGACGCGCCGCGCGTGGAGCGGGAAGCGCTCGATGCGGTCGGGCAGGGCGTCCGGGCCCAGGGCCTGTTCGATGCGGCGGCGCACGTCCGCGTCGCCCACCTCCACGCCCGGCGGCAGGTCACCCGTGAACACCAGCAGCACGCCCCGGTACGCGCCGGCCATGCCGCTCATCGGCAGGGCGAGCCCCACCGCGTCCAGCCGGGGGCCCGGCCCCTCGCGCAGCACCTGGGCCACCTCCGCGAAGGGGAAGATCCGGCCCTCCCGCCGAGGCTCTCGCGCGCCGGCGTAGTGGTACTGGCCCCGGACGCGGGCGAGGACGACGTGCGCGGGCGGACGTCCGTCGTCCGGCAGGGGCGTGAAGAGGCCCGCGTCGCCCGCGGCGTCCTGGCCGCTGCCGGTGAAGTCGCGCAGCGCCCAGGGCCGTCCGGGCGCGGGCGCGGCGTCCGTGTGCACGTCGCCCACGCGCCGGTGGGAGCACAGCACCGCGCCGCCCCAGGTCGCGTCCACGGACACGTTGCCGCCGGGCACGCCCGACAGGCCGCAGGCCTTGAGTCCGTCGCGCCACGCCAGGAAGTCGAACGGGGCCTGCGGATCGCGGAACCACAAACCCACGTTCTTGAGCGGCAGGCGGGCGCGGGCCACCAGGTCGCGCACGGCGGGCGTGAGGCCCAGCGCGCGCACCGGGTGTTCGGTGAGGAGCGCGGGGGAGACCTCCAGGTCCGCGGGCTCCACGTGCAGGTACGTCGCGCCCCTGAGGAGCGTGGTGAAGTACAGCGCGGGCAGGTGCTGGAGCGGGTGGAAGCCCGGCGCGGCCAGGTGCTCGCCGGGGGACAGGCCGAAGGTGAGCAGGCCGTCCACCAGCGCTCCGCGCCACGCGTCCCCGGCGGTGAGCGGCACGGGCACGTCGCCAGGGTCCGCCAGAGGGGAGAACAGCAGGCCCACCGGCTCCGCGGGCTTGTACGTGTACGACAGCAGCGCGGGCGGCACCTGGGTCTGGAGCGGCAGCAGCTGCGCCGCGTACTTGCCCAGGAGCGGCGCCTGATGCGGCTCCGCGGCGACGTGCTGCGGCTCCAGCGTCTCCAGCCGGCGGGCGATGAAGGCGCGTGCGCCGGGCGGCAGCAGGCTCACGCATGCGCCCAGGCCCAGCGCGGCGCAGAGCGACACCATCAGCTCCGGGCCGGGGTGCAGCAGCAGGCACAGCTTCGCGCCTGGCTTCACGCCCAGGCCCGCCCAGGCGGTGGCCCGCCGCGTGGCCTGTTCGTGGAGCTGGCGGTAGCTCAGCGTGCGCCAGCCCTGCACGCGCGAGTAGGTCCGCAGCGCGATGCGGTCCGTGGTGGCGTGGCGTCCCACCAGGTCGTGGAAGAAGTCGTGGTGCTGGCCCGCGCGGCTCTTGAAGGGAGGGCTCCGGCCGACGTGGAGGGGGGCGAGCGCGGCGGCGAACCCGTCTGGGTCCTCCCAGCTCCGCGGGAGCCATCCGGGCACGGTGTCCGGAGGCGGCGTGGTGCCGTCGAACGCGGCGAGGACGGTGCGCGGCTCGAAGGTCATGGCGGAGACGTGGGCGCGGGCTCGGGGGGAAGCAGCTCGCGGGTGGGCACTGGCTCCACGCGCGAATCCGGCGTGCGCTCCGGCCGCGTCTGGAACTCCTCCAGCCGCAGCTGGGGCACGGGCTCCGGGAGCGTCTCCATCCGGGGGGGAGGCTCCTGGCGGAACGACACGCCCAGGAGCACGCGGGCGACGGGGGTCCCGGGCGAGCGTCCCAGGCCGGGGCCCGCGAGCGCATGCAGCTCCAGGCCGTCGGAGAGCGGGAAGTGGCCGCCGCCCAGGATCTCCACCGCGGGCTGGGTCATGTCCCCCGCGAAGGCGGCCTTCACGGCCAGCTCGCCGCGCAGCCCCTGGCCGGCCGTCGTCACCCCCGCGCCCAGGCGGACCTCCAGGGCCTGTCCGGTGGCGCCCGGCGCGGAGAGCGGGTTGCGCGAGCGCAGCAGCACGCCGGCCTCCAGCGTCGGCCGCAGGAAGCCCACCTGCGTGCCCATGGCGGTCAGGGCCCGCACGCGCAGGCCCCGGTCGCGGCCCAGCACCGCCGTGCTGCCAACGGGAAGGCCCACGCCCAGATCCAGGGACAGGTCCAGGGGGTGCTCGTCGCGCCGGGACAACAGGCCCATGCGCGCCTGCACCTCCGGGGTGCCCAGCCCCTGGGAGGCCAGGGGCGTGACGCCCAGGGGACCGGGGTCGTCGCCGCGCTGCCACAGCACGACGGGCACCTGCGCGCCCACCTCCAGCCACGGCAGCACGCCATAGCTGCCCGCGAGGATGGCCGACGTGCGATTGCGCACGGCCTCCAGACGGCGCTCGCCATTGAGGAGCACGAGCGGCAGTTGTTGATACTGGCCCACGAGCCCGACGCTCAATCCGCCGGGAACCCGCAGCTCGCCGTTGCGCATCACCACCGTTCCCCGTCCTGGGTTGATCTCCAGGTGTTCCAGGTCGAAGCCGGGCAGGGCGGTCTGTGCCCCGGCGGGCAGGGCGCTCAACAGGAGCGCGAAGACAGCGCCGTGCGCGGGCAGGGATCTGGGCATGGGAATGATGGCGCGCCGGCCGCTTCCGGCGGGACGCGCTCCACGAGCCTCATGATACCCAGACAGCGTCTCGAAACATAGCCGTGGCGGCTGTATCGGATGAGCAGGGAATGGGTCGAAGCGGCCCTGATGCGTGGGGTTGCCAACTCAGCGGGTCCTGGTGTTCTGGCGGCGGAGGGGCTTCGCGACCTTGTTTCGCTTGTTTGTCTCAGGGGGCTGGAGCGAGCCGGGCCAGGGGCAGCTCGACGATGAAGGTCGCCCCCTGGCCCGGCTCGCTCTCCGCGCGCAGGGTGCCCTGGTGGGCTTCGACAATCTGTCGCGTGATGAAGAGGCCCAATCCCAGTCCGCCGTAATGTCGCGTGGAGACGGCCCGGGTGAATTTCTCGAAGATGTTCTGGAGGCTTCCTGGCGCGATGCCAATGCCTTCGTCCTTCACGCTCAGCCGCGCCCGTCCCCGGATCCTTTCCACCTTGAGCGTCACCGGGCGGCCCGGGCCGTACTTCAGCGCGTTGGAGACGAGGCTGCTCGTCACCTGCTCCAGCCGGTGCCGGTCCCAATGGCCTACCATTCCGGAGGGGGCTTTGATGACGAGCTGGCAGCCCGCCTTCGCCGCCTGGGCCTTGAAGCGCTCCGCCACCGCATGGACCACGGTGGCCAGGTCCACCGCCTCCAGCCGCAGCGGCGCGGAGGGACCCGTGAGCTGCGTCACTTCCAGCAGGTCATTGATGAGCGTGGTCATCTTCCGGACCTGCCCGGAGACGGCCTCCGCGGTGCGCACCACGCGCGCTCTCAGCCCCTCCAGGGACTCGGCCGTCCGGGCCTCGCGCACCAGCGCCTGGAGCTTGAGCTGCAGGGGCGTCAGCGGCGTCTTCAATTCATGGGAGGCCACCGTCAGGAATTCGTCCCGCAGGGACACCGCGTGCTGGAGCTGGGCCTGCGTCTTGCGAAGCTCGGTCACGTCCTGGAGCGCCAGCAGCACCGAAGCGGAGTGGCCGTGCTGGGCGGGCAGGGGGGCCGCCTCCACCAGCACGGAGTAGTGCCCGGTGGGGGTGTGCCAGACGACCGGCTCCGCGTGCACGGGTTTGCCCAGCGCCGCGCGCACGCCAGGGATCTCCTCGCTGGTCAGCTCGCGGCCCTCTTCGTCCGTGAATTGATGGAGGCCCGTGTAGCTCTCCGCGCGCAGGCCCTGCGGCACGTCGCCCCCGGCCATCTGCCGAGCCGCCTGATTCGCGAAGAGCGTCCGGCCGGACTCGGGCTCCATCAGCAGCAGGGCCACGGGTGTCTTGTCCAGCACCGCCTCCAGCCACTGCTGCTGGTTCTCCAGGGACGCGGCCCACTCCTCCAGCTTCTTGCGGGCCTCCACGCGCTCCGTCACGTCGATGGCGAATGACAGCACGGTGTCCACCCGGCCATGCACGTCGCGCAGCGGCTGGTAGGTGATGTCGAAGCTCCGCGTCGAATCCACCCCGCCGCCGTAGTCGGAGGTGACGGGGACCTCCGTCTCCCATTGGGCCTTGCCGGTGGTGTAGGCCAGGTCCAGCATCCGTGAGTACTGCCGCGCCCGGGGCTCATCGATGTCCCGCACGGAGATGCCCGTCACGTCGACCCCTCGCGACAGCACGCGGTAGAGCGGGTTCACCAGCATGAACACCTGCTCTTCTCCGGAGAGGAGGGCGATGGACGCGGGCGCGCTCGTCAGCACGGCGTGGAGCCGCGCTCGCTCGGTCTCCACCTGCGCCTCGGCCTGCTTGCGCTCGGTGATGTCCTCCGCCGTGGACACCCACTCGCGGATGGCGCCCCCGTCGCCGAAGACGGGGACGGCCCGGCCCACCACGTCGCGGTAGCCTCCGGAGTGGTAGCGCAGGCGGAACTCCCCTCGGTACGAGGTGCGCGTGCGCAGGGACTCCACCCAGCCGCGCACCACGCGCTTGCGGTCGTCGGGGTGGATGGCGGCGAGCCAGCCCAGGCCCAGGTGCTCCGCGTGCGTCTGGCCCGTGTAGGCCAGCCAGCGCGGAGCGGGGTCCACCACTTCGCCCCGGGCGTTGGTGGTCCACACCGGCTGCGCCATGGCCTCCACCAGCGAGCGGTAGCGCTGCTCGCTGTCGCGGAGCGCGTCGTGGGCCTTCCGCTGTTCGGTGACCTCCACCACGATGACGCCCGTGCCCAGCAGCACGCCCGTGGCGGTGCGCACCGGGTAGTAGCTGACGAGGAAGTGCCGCTCCACGCCCACCTCCTTGGGCGTCATGCCGCTGATCTCCAGCGTCTGCGGTCCCCCTCCGTCCATGACGCGCTGATACTGGGGGCGCAGCGTGGGCCACAGCTCGGGGAGGACCTCCTGCACCTTGCGGCCCAGGTGGGCGGCGCGCGGAACGCCGTTGATGGAGGCCAGGGCTTCGTTCACCTGGATGAAGCGCAGCTCCAGGTCCACCACGGCGAGGCCCACGGGCGTGCTGGCCACCAGCGTCTCCAGGAGCAGCCGGGAATGCGCCTCGGAGAGGGCTCCGGCGGCCACCGGGTCGAAGCTCGCGCTGGGACTCTCCACGCACGCCTCCTCAGGCTCCGGCCCTTCCCGGCGAGCTTGGAGGCAGGGCCTCGTGACGCCGCTTCCCACCATGGAAGTGGCTTGATCTGGAGGGTGTGCATCCTCGGGGTGTCAGGGCAATCAGCACCCACCCGGGGGCGCGGCCGCTGACTGGCTGGCACCTGCCCAGGCCCAGGCTGCTCGGGCGCCCCCGTCCTCGCGAGCGTCCGGTCGCCGGCCAACACATGGGTTGGCGGGGAACCTCAGGGGCCAGGCCCGCCCTTCGCGTCGCGGTCCTCCAAGCGCTGAGTCGGCTGCCACGGCCAACGCCCGTCGATCTCCACCTCCAGGGTGAAGCTGAGGAACGTGCGGATGAGGACGATGAGGCCCAGGATGATCACCTCGCGCAGCGTGGGGGCTTCGGCGATGGTCCGGATGATGTCCGCCGCGACGAGCAGCTCCAGGCCCAGCAGGATGGTGCGGCCCAGGTGGTGGCGCAGCAGGCGGTAGGCCTCCGCGCGCTGGGGGCCCCGGTAGCCCTGGACCACGAGCAGCACGGAGACGAGCGTCCCCACCACCATCACCCCTACACCCGCGCCTTCGAACAGGCGTGCGGCCAGGGCCACGAATTCGATGAATCGCATGGGCCGCTTCCCCCACCCGGGAAGATGGCGCATGCCCACCGGCCCCACCACCCCATGCCATCCTCCCCGTGGGGCAGGTCCACCGTCGGATTTGTCGCAAGCGCAGACCCCGGGAGGCCTCAAGGGCATACCTCGTCGGAGGTAGAGGCGGGACGTTCCAGGTGGGCTAATGAATCCTCCTGAACGCAACCGGGTCCAGCCGGCGGCTCGAGCGGGTGCGTGACAACCGGTGTTCCCCTGCCAGTAGCGCGAGGAGTTTCGATGTCCGCCAGGAAATCGTCGAGCCTGATTCACGCGATGCAGTCCACCGGTACGCATCACTTCATCGAGCGGACCTATCGAGAAGGGGGCGCCTTCCAATGGGCTCGCGAGACCTTGGTGAACGCCATCGAAGCCGGGGCCACGCGGGTCGAGTACGGCATTGAATGGCAGGCCGTCGCGCGCAAGGGCGTCTACCGGCGGGTCATCGCGGATGACGGCAAGGGCATGCGGCACGATGAGCTCGTTCGGTTCTTCAATACGTTTGGCGGGGGCGGCAAGCCGATTGGCGGCGTCACGGAGAACTTCGGCGTGGGTTCGAAGACGTCCCTCCTGCCGTGGAACCGCTACGGGATGGTGGTGGTGTCATGGGTGGAGGGTGAGCCGTCGATGGTGTGGCTCATGCAGGACCCTGACACCTGCGAGTATGGGTTGAAGTACTGGCACCTCTCCGACGAGGAAGAGGGCGGGGGGAGCATCGAAACGGAGCGGCCGCCGTTCGACGATGAAGAACATGGTTGTGATTGGCGCGCCGTGAAGCCGGATTGGATCAAGGCGCACGGAACGGTCATCGTCCTCCTGGGGAACTCGCCAACGGACGACACGGTGCTGGGCGACCCCAGCCGGGACGAAAGCGGCGTGCATGGAATTCCCAGGTACCTCAATCACCGCATCTGGGAGATTCCGTGCAACACCACCGTCGTGGTGGATGTCCTTCAGAGCGACACCAAGGAGAACTGGCCTCGTGATGCGCAGGAGGCGCAACACCACGGCCTCCGGCCGACCCTCCGGCGCACGGTTCGCGGCGCCCGTCACTGGATTGAATACCCGCGGGGCCATGACGGCGGCAGTCTGGCCGACAAGGGGGCCCTGACGCTGGAGGATGGCACGCGGGTGGATTGGTTCCTCTGGTCCGGTGCGCGCCCCAACATCCACGGCTATGCGGCGCGGTACGGGTACATCGCGGCGCTCTACCGCAACGAGCTGTACAACTATCAGACGCACCATTCGGTCTACCGTTCCCTGGGGGTGAGCGCCTCGCAGGTCCGGCAACTGCTCTGGATCGTGTTCCAGCCGCCGGAGTTCGACGGCGAGGGCCGCAACGGTGCCTTCCCGACCACGGACCGGAACACGTTGAAGCTGCGCGGAGGGCCGGGCGCGAACGACGACCTGCCGTTGAGCGAATGGGCCAGTGAGTTCGCCGACAAGATGCCTGAGCCCATCCGCAAGGCGCTCGCGGAGGCGAGGACAGGCGAGTCCCGGGGCATCGAGGATGAGGCCTGGCGGGACCGGTTGATCGAGCGCTTCGGGGCGCGCTGGAAGATGAGCCGGCTGTCGGCGAGGAAGGACGGCCCGGAGAAGGTCACGCCCGTCCAGCAGGGCGCCCAGCTGACGCTGCCCGGAACGCCGAGCGGGTCACGGCGTCCTCGGTCGGAGACGGTCTCCGCTCGAAGGAGTCCGCGGGGACCGGAGAACCTGGGGTCCACTCCTGGCGCCTCGGCCGCGCGGAGTGCCCGCGTGGGGGGCGGGCTGCCGCACTGCCGCGCCGTCAAGAAGGAGGACATGGATCGTCCGGGGCTCCTCGCGGTCTGGCAGCCACGAGACCCGGAGTACCCCAACGGCGTCGTGCTCCTGAACGTGGAGCACCCGGTCCTGACGCAGCAGATCGCCCACCATCAGGCGCAGTACCCGGATCACTTCGCGGAGGACGTCGCGACGGAGGTCCGCAACGTCTACATGGAAGTGGCCATCGCGAAGATCGCGCACTCGGAGTTCTTCCGCTCCATCCTCCCATCGCCGGAGGTGGACGGGGAGCTCAGGTCGCCCCACGCGTTGACGCTGGCGCTGTTGGGGTTGGTCTCGGAGGACTTCGTCATCCACAACCGCCTGAGCAAGAAGTTCGGCAAGGCGCGGCCGGTCGATTGAGCCCGGGCTTCGGGCGATGTCAGGGAGTTGACGCGCCGGGAAGAGGGGGCGGCAGGGGGCCCTGCCACCCCATTGGTATTCCGCCAATGGATTGGAGGAAGTGCTGACCTGGTGGCGGCGCGGGTGGTAGAGACCGGCACATGACTCAGAGCGGGACTGAAGGGGTGTCGGCCCCGGACTTCCGGGAGGCGATGTCCCGTTGGGCGAGCGGTGTGGCGGTGGTCTCGGTCCGCGACGCGGACGGGGTCGCGGCGACGACGATCAGCTCCTTCAGCTCGCTCTCCCTGACGCCTCCGCTGATCGTGCTGGCGCTGCAGAAGACCTCCCGGACGCTTCAGCGGGTGGAGGCCGCCCGTCACTTCAGCGTGAGCGTGCTGTCCACCACCCAACGCGAGGTGTCGGTCCGATGCGCGAAGGGGGAGGTCGAAGGCCTGGTGTTCGACGAAGGTGCCTTCGTCCAGGACAGCCTGGTGGGCCTGGCATGCAGTCTGTTGGATGTGCACCGTTACGGCGATCACCTGTTGCTGGTGGGCCTCGTGGAGCGCATCCAGCAGGGGGCGGAAGGGGAGCCCCTGCTCTACTGGAACCGGGCGTATCGCGCGCTGACGGCGCACCCGGAGCCAGGGCCCGCCCCGAAGTAGCCGACGAGAAGACGAACCACCCTGAACCCAGAAAGGACGTACCCGATGCCGTTCACGCTGCCCGAGCTCCCGTACAAGAAGGACGCGCTGGCCCCCCACATGAGCGCGGAGACGCTGGAGTTCCACCACGACAAGCACCACGCCGCCTATGTGAACAACCTCAACAAGCTGGTGGAGGGCAAGCCGGAGGCGAACAAGTCGCTGGAAGACGTCATCATGAGCAGCGACGGTGGCGTGTTCAACAACGCCGCTCAGGTGTGGAACCACACCTTCTTCTGGAACTGCATGAAGCCGAACGGCGGAGGCAAGCCGACGGGTGAGCTGGCGGACGCCATCAACCGTGACTTTGGCTCCTTCGACAAGTTCAAGGAGGAGTTCTCCACCGCCGCCGCGACGCAATTCGGCTCCGGTTGGGCGTGGCTGGTGAAGGACGGCGACAAGCTGGCCATCATGAAGACGTCCAACGCGGACCTGCCGATGAAGCACGGCAAGAAGGCGCTGCTCACCATCGACGTCTGGGAGCACGCCTACTACATCGACTACCGCAACCTGCGTCCCAAGTTCATCGAGACGTTCCTCACGAGCCTGGTGAACTGGGACTTCGTGGCGGCGAACCTCAAGTAGTCCAGGCGTGACGTCACGGGAACCGCGCGGCCCGGCTCGGCACGGTCCGGAGCGGCGCGGTTCTCCGCTGGAGGGGGGCTCAGCGGGTCGGGCTCGGTCCTTCCCGATTCCCTTCGCCGGGTAGAGTCGGGAGAGGAACTCGAGGTCGCTGTACGCGTAGGCGTTCCCATCCGCGGAGACCTCTGCCATCGGGAAGTGGCGCTATTGAGCTCGCTTGTCTGGGCGGTGCGTTTGATGGGGGCTGTGCGCCGGGTGCGCTGAAGCAGGATGGCATGAGACTCGAACTCGCCAGGGAGTGCTTCGTCCCCTGGCGGACCCGCTCAGCGCATGAAGAGAGGCCGGAACAGCGTGGACTCGCGCAGGGAGGTGGCCAGCGCGGCGATGTCGTCCGACTGGCCGTCTACCTCCGCGTCGTCGAAGGTCTCCTTCAGGCGGGCTATCATCTCCGCGTGGCCACGAGAATGGAGCAGTTCTCGGAAGACCATGAGGGCGGAATCGCCCATGGACACCCCGAGTGAGTCGCGCGACTGGCCTCCGTCCTGCGCCGGCCGTGTCAGCGCGGTAACCCACTTCATGATGAGGTCCACCGGATCCCGATCCGGGAACCGCTGGCGCACGAGCTGCTGGATGTGTTCGCCACGCTCAACATTCAAGAGGAGCGCAAGGAAATAGCGGTGCTCCGGGTCCTTCACCTGGCTGCGCCGGTCGATGAGCACCGCCTTGCGCATGTACTCCTTGAACACCGGGCGGAGCTCCCCCGCCAGCGCGCCATGCGTGCGCACCGCCACGTCCCAGAAGGCGTCCAGCGCCTCCAGCTTCTTGTGCAACTGGAGCAGCCGCTCGAAGACAAGGAAGCACGTCAGGAGGTCCGAGCGCTCGATGATGCCGGAGATGAGCTGCGTGCGCTCCGGTGGGTTCAGCTCCGCCAGCAGTGATAGGGACTGGAGCACCTTGCTGGTGTGCGCGTCCTCGACACCTGGGTAATAGGCCAGGTGCGGCTTCTTGTATGAGTACTGGTAGCCACCGTCTGGCGAGTGCAGCGTGCGCACCACGCACGTCACCGACGGCCGCTCCAGATGGAAGAGGGAGTGGATGTACCGGTCTCCTCCGAGGATGCGCTGGATGTCGCCCGTGCACAGCCCCGTCACCGACAAGAGCTCCAGGTCTCCGAACGCGACGCGGCTGTTCACCTTGTGCCGCTCGTGCCAGTGGTAGTGCCCATGGACGCTGCTGCCCTGGAGCACTTGGAAGGCGCCACAGAAGCCGTGATGGTGGATGTCGGTGGTGCCGTCCACCCAGTAGTACAGGTCGATGAGTAGACGGGAGTCGGAGAACACCGTCAGCGCGGGCTGGCCAAAGCCCGGACTCGTGGTGAGCTGCTTTGGGAGGTCGCGCGTCCCGTAGAGCCACTCCAAGGGCTCCAGCGTCTTGAACTCCTGATACGGGGCCAGCTCCCGCAGGACCTCGGCCGCGATGTCGGGAAACGCCTCCTCGCTGTGCTGGACCTTCAGCCACCGCTCCTGGAGGAGCCTCCCCATGTCCTGGAAGATGCGCATGCGATTCCCCGCTCACCAGCGTGTCCGAATCCCATACGGACCGGCGGACACCCTAGCTCGATTCCTTTCAAAGTGGCACCCATCGCTCCTGGGCTTTCGAAGAGTGGGTGCGTGGACACGGAGTGTGGCGGGTCAGCGCGCGGCGGAGAGCTGCGCGGACACCAGCTTGGCGTAGAGGCCGCCCAGCTTCATCAGCTCCTCGTGCGTCCCGCGCTCACAGATATGCCCCTCGTCAACGACCAGGATGAGGTCCGCGTTCCAGATGGTGCTCAACCGGTGTGCGATGATGATGCGGGTGCATTGGAGTCGTGCCAGGTTCTCCTGAACCGCGCGCTCCGTCGCCGCATCCAGGGCGCTCGTCGCCTCGTCGAGCAACAAGATTCGCGGTTTGGGCAGCAGGGCGCGAGCGAGCGCCAGTCGTTGAATCTGGCCCCCGGAGAGGGTCGCGCCATTCTCGGCCAGCAGGGTGGCGTAGCCTCCTGGAATCTCAACGATATCGTCGTGGATGCAGGCCTGCTCCGCCGCACGGGTGACATCATCAAGGGTGGCCGTGGGATCTCCCGCGGCGATGTTGTTCCGGATCGTCTGGTGGAAGAGGAAGGGACTCTGCGTCACCACGCCGCACTGCCGCCGCAGGAGGGAGAGGTCGTATTCGCGGATGTCCACGCCATCGAAGCGGACCAGCCCCTCCTCTGGAATGGAGAGGCCAATCAGCAGACGGGCCAGGGTCGTCTTCCCCGACCCCGAGCGCCCGACGATGGCGACGAATTGACCGGGTTCGATGCGCACGGACAGGTTTCGCACCACATACGGAGCGAAGGTTCCATACCGGAAGCTCACGTTCTGCAACTCCACCCGGCCCTCCAGCCGGGGAGGCTGCTTGAGCCCCTCCCCGGCCTGCTCTGGCTTTGCCTGGAAGACGTCCTGGATGCGCTCCAGGTGCGCCCGTACATAATTGAGCTCGACGGTGGTGCTGACGAACGACCCGAGCGGGGTGAGGAACCCCACTGCCAGCGCGAAGAGCCCCAGCATCATTCCCAGGGAGAGCTGCCCCCTGAGCACCAGGTGCGAGCCGTAGCCAAGAACCACGAGCGGCGAGCCGTACTGGATGGCCCGCAGGAGCCCGTCCAGCATGCTCTCGATCCGGCCCCGGTGGAGCTGTGCGTTGAGCAGTTCGGTGAATCGGTCCGTCCACTGCTGGAGCGCCCGGAACTCCCCTCCCATCGTCTTCAGCGTCTCGATGCCCCGCATCATCTCCGCGGCCAGGGCGGATGATCGCCCCTGCAGATGGAGCTCGGAGTCCAATAACTGCTTGCGGGTCCGGAGCGAGAACACCAGGCAGAGGACTTGGAGTGACCCGAGCCCTAGGACGAGCAGCCCCGCCGAGACATCGACCAGGATGAGCGCCCCCAGGTAGAGCAGGGTGAAGAGGCCATCGAGCAGGGAGGCCACCACCGTCGCGGAGAGCGTGTTCTGGATCTGGGTGGTGCTCTGGAGCCGTTCGTGGAGGTCGCCAATCGACCGCACCTGGAAGAAGGCGTAGGGCAGGCGCAGCAGCCGCTCCATGAACTCGAGCTTGAGCCCCAGGCTGAGACGGACCCGCAGGTACAGCACGAGGAACTGTCGGACCCAGCCCGTCGCGAGGTGGAAGCAGAAGAGGATGGCGGCGCCTCCCATGAAGAGGAGGAACAGCTCGTGATCCGCCCGGGGAAGGATCCGGTCCACCACCACGGTGGTGTAGGCGGGGACGAACAAGGCCAGCAGCTGCAGGAAGACGGAAACCACGACGAGCCGGCTGATCGTCCCAGAACTCATGGCCAGGTGCTGGAGGACCTCCCACGCGCTGCGCTGGGCCCTGGCCGGGCGGAGTGCCTCGGTAGGCTCGAAGAGCAACCCGACCCCCGACAGCGAGCGGCGGACCTGCTCGAGGGGCACTGTCCGCCGCCCCATGGCTGGGTCGACGATGCGGATGCTGTCGCCCTCGTATCGCTCGAAGACGACGTAGTGGTTGAGGTCCCAGTGGAGGATGGTTCCTGGGTCGAGGAACTCCAGGTCCTTGATGTCCAGCGCCACCCCTCGCCCGCGCAATCCGAACAGCCGGCCCGTCTCCAGCAGGTCCCTCGCGGAAACACCGGACCTGCTCGGGGCGACCAGCTCTCGCAGCTCCTCGAGCGCGGTGGGGCGGCCGAAGTAGGTGAGCACCATGGCCAGTGAGGCAATGCCGCACTCGTTCACGGTGTGCTGCTGGATGACCGGGATGCCACGCATCCCCTGAATCAATCGCTTCAGGGCGGGAAACCGCTCGACGAGCGCAGCCAGGCCTCGGTCGGACTCATCCATCATTCGAGCGCAGCCCTCTCAGCCAGGGAAACATCACCAGGATGATGCGCTCACGCCGCACCGGAATGTCGGCGCGCCCCATCATCCCGTCGTAGAAGCGCAGCCGCAGGCCATCGGCCATGAAGGTCGTGTCATCGACCTCGGCGGTCACTCTCACCTGGGGACCGGAGAACTCGACGGCGTCCGCCATTTCGGGCCCAAGCACGCGGCGCACCTCGGCGGGGCCCAGGATGACGTTGCCCACCTGGCTCGTCACCAGGGACTGGTGGTTGTAGCGAAACCCGGCGAGCTCGAAGCGCAGGGGACTGCCTGGCCGCAGGAAGGGGCGCTGGTGGCCGGGGAGCAGGGCCACCACCGTGAAGTGCGTGTTCTCCCCCGCCACCGTCACGGCCACCTCGCCTGGCGCGAGGTTCTGTCCCGGCCGGACGCGCACATCCGAGATGCTCCCGGACGTCGGCGCCCGCAGGGTTCGCTCCTCCAGATGGGCCCGCGCGGCCTCACGCTGGCCCGTCAGCGTGGCGAGTGCTTCCCGGGCGACCGCGTTCTCTGGATCACGCAGGGTCTTCATGAGCTGGACCTGGTACTCGCGCTCGAGCCGCTCATGCTCCGCCTGGGGGGCGCCCGCGTGCAGGCGCACGAGGGCCTGCCCGCGCTGGACAGCGTCTCCCGGTGAGACGAGGACCGCCACCACCACGCCCTGCTGGCTCGAGGAGACCGGGATGAGCCCCTGGGCTCGAACCACCGCGGGGCCGGTGGCGTATTGGTTCAGCCGGCCGAATATCAGCACCACGCCCACCACCAGAAACGCCACCGCCAGCAGCCAGTAGGCATGGTCCAGCGATGCAGGTGACAGCCGCACGACCTGGCCAGGTGCGTTCTCCCCCGCGTAGAAGGACTGCAGCGCCTCCTCGCGGTAGATCTTCTTGGTGGGTTCCTGGGTCACTGAACGGCCTTCTCCGCGGCCTGGTTCCCGGCCACGACGTCCAAGCCGACTGGGGGCGCCTTCACGGGTCCGCGCTCGAGTCCTGGCTTGTCGATGATGAGCTGGACCGGCATCCCGACCCTCAAGGTGGCTCCTGCCCCGCCAGACAGGGGCGCGCTCGCCTCAATGAAGACCTGCCGCGAGGCGATGTCGACCTCGGGCCACACCCAATCCACGAAAGCCCATCCCCCGGTGGCGGCACCGGGATCCCGCACCTCGACCCGCGCTCCCGGTTGAAGCTGTCTGGCGACTGGCTCGGGCACCGCGAAGCGGACGCGGAACCGCTCTTCCTGTAACAGGAGCCGGATGACGGTCTGCCCCTCGGCCACCTGCCCTCCCACGGGAACAGGGAGCGCCGCGACCTGGCCATCGAAGGGGGCGCGAAGCTCCATGTTTTTCAGGCGGATCGAGAGCAACTCCACGCGGGCCGACTGCTCGGCCATGCGCGCGGAGGTGATGGAGACCTCGACGGAGGCCAGCTCCTCCGAAAGCCTCGCGTCGTCCAGTTCCGCGCCAGAGACCTGCGCCCCGAGCACCTCGACGCGCTTGAGTTCCACCCGCGCCTGCCGTTGGCGGAGTTCCGCCTTGCGGTGCTCCGCCTGCTGCGCGAGTGATTGTGCCTGAGCGACCTTCAACTCCTGGCGGGCCTCCTGGACATCGAGTGATGCCAGTACCTGCTCTTTCTTGACCCTTTCACCCACCCGCACGCGCAACTGCTCGAGTCGCCCCGCTTGTCGAAAGGCCATGCTCACATCACTCGCGGCGACCACCACTCCTACGATGGGCTCGGTCGCCTCTCGCGGCGCGGGGACAGAAGGGGGGGGGCGGTCGCGTTCGGAGCGCTGGAGTTCCGGCCCATTTCCGAGTCGATCCACTGCCCAGGCAAGCAAGGCTGTGCAGATGCACAGCGCTAACAGGCGAAAGCGGCGGAAGGAAAGGAGACGTCTCATGGCGCGCTGGGGTACCCGAGGCCCTACGTCCACCATGACTGGTGCGGCGTCTCCGCCATGCTCGGCCGACCCAGCCTAGCAAGAGTCAGAGGGCCGTCCAAGCCTTGGGCTTGAGGCGCCTCGGAATGTCTTGACCGCTCAAGGCCATCGCTCGTGTAATGAACTGGCATTCTCGCGTCCGAAGTCTGGTCGTCCGGGCCGTGTCGACTTCGCTGGGCCCTTGATGCTGGAGAGCCGCGTTCATGGACAGCAGTGGCACTGGCTTCATCGTCTCTCCCTACCTCGTCTCTGTTCCTGACTCCGTGGTGGATGCTTGGGCCACGCAGCGCGAGGTCCTCGCCGGTCGAGGCATGTTCTACGATCTGATGGCGACGCGTCTGGTCGTGACGTCTCGTGAGGACAAGCTCCGCCTGGAGCGGTTGCGCGGCCACCCGGAGGAGGTCGCCGCGTTCGCTGCCGTGGCGCCAGGGCCGTTCCAGCTCCTCACCCAGCGGCAGGTCCTGCTCCCGGAGGAAGATGCGTTTCGCCGCCACCGGTACACCTGCGTGGAGATAGAGATCAACCGCCACTGCAACTTTCGCTGTTCGTTCTGCCCGGTCGAGGCCGCCCCGAAGCCCAAGGCATTCATGAGCCCGGAGCTCTTCTCGCTCGTGCTCGACCGGGTGCGGGAGTACGGGGCGCCGTCGATCTCGTTGAACCATTACTCGGAGCCGACGCTCGACCCCATGCTCATCGAGCGGGTGCGCCTCGCGAAGGAGTACGGGCTGCAGGTGCGGCTGCACACCAATGGCAGCCTCCTGACCGTGGAGAAGATCCGCGCGCTGGCGGAACTCGGCAATGTCATCCTCGTCATCAATCTCCCCTCGGTGGAGCGCGCCGAGTACGAGCGCGTCACCGGGACGAAGCTCTTCGACCGGGTCCTCGCGAACCTGCGCGCCATCCATGAGCACGGTCTGCCGGCCCGGCTATCGGTCAACTCCCCGCGCGAGTCCTCGGACGAGAACGTCCGGCGGATCAACGAAATGTTCGCTGCGATGTTTGGAGACTCGGTGGCGTGGCCGACGGACAACCGCGCGGGATTGCTCAAGAAGGACGAGTACGCGGCGGACGTGCAACACCTTGGACGCCTGTCGGGTTGCACCTACGCGCTCAACCAGATCAACGTCGCGCATGACGGAAAGGTGTTCCTCTGCTGCCAGGACTTCGACCAGAAGTACGTGCTCGGAGACCTCCAGCGGATGAGCCTGCGCCAGGTCGCGGAGAGCGACCGAATGGCGCAGTTGCGGCGGTGGATCTTCGGGCATGAGACGCCCCCCGAAGGCTTCATCTGCTCCCAATGCTCGTGGACCTCCTCGCTGGAAACCGGGAGCGCACCCCTTAACGTCGGGGCTGATGTGCGCCGTACGCAGCGTCTCCCTGGCAATGCCAGCCCGGCGATGCCTCCCTGGCCTGTCGCCTGGGCGGTTGGTGCTCCCGAGCAAGGGTTGGCGGCGGGGTAGTGCCCCGCCCCTCGTTGCTCAGCGGCGCTTCCTGGAGGCTCGCTTCGTGGGGGCCGGAGCGTCGATTCGGATTGGGTCGCCATAGCGGGCCGCCAGGAGCCCGGGACGCGCGGGCGATCGCGCGAGTTCCTGTTCCAGCCGCTCCAGGTCCGCGACGCTCATCGAGTTGATGGGGATGTAGAGCGGATCGCCTGGCTGGAGCCGGAACCAGGGCGCGGAGCCTCGGGCATAAGGGAAAAAGTGCTGGAGGTTGGCGC
This sequence comes from Corallococcus silvisoli, assembly GCF_009909145.1. NCBI lineage: Bacteria > Pseudomonadati > Myxococcota > Myxococcia > Myxococcales > Myxococcaceae > Corallococcus > Corallococcus silvisoli. The sequence continues at coordinate 37,859 of NZ_JAAAPJ010000017.1, read as the reverse complement.
GGCGCGAGAGCCGCTCGAGCTGGGCGTAGGTCACGTTCGTCAGCCGGACGGGCTGGAACATGCTCCAGAGCGGTACGTGCCAGGAGTAGAGCCGAGCATCGTTGTACAGTTGGGTCGAACTGCTCCCATCCCGCCAGCCTGGCCCGAAGGTGTGCTCCAACGGCGCACCGGCCAGGAGCGTCAACGGCCTGGGAGTCGCACCCAGCCGGGCGATGAGGAAGTCCTCCTCCTCGCGCTCGAGGCGCGAGTCGGCGAGGCAGGCGAGCGCCGAGTCCTTCGTCTCCAGCAGGTAGCAGTTCCATGTATGCGGGAGCGAGGGCGGCATCTCACCGCGGAAGGGGAACGCCGTGATGCGAACTCCCCCGAGGTCCAGTGTCTCCCCGTGTGCCAGCACGCGGATCTCTCGCGCGGGACCGAGCACCTTGCGCAGGAGTCCCGCGATATCCACCTCCCAGGGATGATCGGGCGCGCGCCGCGGGATGACGATGGGGATTGCGTCGGGGAGGGACATCAGCACGCCGAGGTCGAGGTGGTCGGCGTCCTGGTGGGTGATGCACACTGCATCTGGCAGGGGCAGCTCGTGCGGCGCGAGCTGGGGCGCCTCAGGGCCGTAGGGCTCGAACAGCCGTGCCTCGGCATGGGTCCGCGCGAAGACGTCGCCGAGCTCGTCCTGCTTCCATGCGATGCGCGGTGACAGGAGTGGGTCAATCCAGACGGTCCGTTGTCCGGACTGAAAGAGCGCCGCTGCATGGCCGAGCCACGTGAGGCGATCTCCGTGCCCGGTCTGGAACCGGGGCGCGGTGCGTTCTTCCGGTACGTCCACCTCCTCGAGGACCTGCGAGGCCAGGAGGCGCTCGAGGACCGCCTCCAGGTTCGCGAGGTCCCCGTGGGCGATGGCCGCGAGTGTTTTCCTCGAGGCGCCCGTGCGCATCGCGGCGAGCAGCCGTGCCACCGTTGGTGTCGCCGTGCCCGTGGAGAGCAGGAGTGTCGACTGGCGCGTCCGGATGCGACCGTTCGGAAAGGCCACGGCGAGCCGGTCCACGTTGAATGACAGGCCATCGCGCGCCTGGGGGCGCTCCTTCGCGACGAGCCTGCCACGCACGTGCGTGAGCTCGACGAGGCTCCTTGCGAAGGGAATGCGGTCGAAGACGTCCATCACCTGCTCGAGCGAAACCTGGGCCTCCCGCTGACCGCGCAGCTCGTCCAGGAGCAGGTTGAGGTATTCGACCATGCCCTCCAGATACTGGAGGCGCTCCGGGGCCTCTTGCATGTTCTGGGGCACGAGCCTGTGCCTGCCGAGCTGGACTTGCGGCAGGGTATACGCGGACAGGCGAAGCACCCCACGCCCCCGGCTCCTTGCTGCTCGTTGATTGTGCCTGGGTCTCGTCATCGTCATGTCCGCTCGACGGGCATCCGCCCCGTGTTCCCCTGACCGCGTCTACCTTCCCACCCTGGAGCGAGCGAGCTGGGAGTCGTAGAGGCGGCTCAGGAAGTCGTAGAGGACCAGCTCCTGCTCCCTGGCATGGGTTCGCAGGACCCGGTTGGTGAACATGTGCATGGCGCTGTTGGCGAACTCCTCGAGTGGCACGGTGAGCTTGCCGGAGCGGGCGCGCTCTCTCAGCCCAGCGACGACGGGCCCGAGCTGGACGCCACGCCTGTCGAGGATCTCCATGCACCCTCGAAGCGGGGTGGGCACTCCGCCGCCCGGCGCGAGCAGCGCCTCGATGGTGCGGCGCTCACGCCGGTAGCGCATCCCGAGTCGGTGGTCGAACTCGGGTGACAGCTTGAAGAGCGCACCCAGTTGCGCGCGCGCGCTCCGGACCACCAAGCGCCGTTCCTCGAGCTCGAGCCCGAAGTCGAGCAGGAGTCGGTGGATGCCCTGGAGCGCGAGCAGCCACCGGGCGCGAAGTCCCGCCTCGCCCTGGGGGGCCCGCAGCAGGTCCACGACCGCCTCGCTGTCCGCCTGGAAGAGGGACTCGGCGAGCAACATTCCCTCCAGGCCGCCGTAGCGTTCGACCTCTCGTTCGTAGGTGTCGAACTGGACGCGATGGATGGTGCCCGATTCGAGCCATGGCGCGAGCGCGGCGTACAGCGCCGGCAGGACCTCGGAGGCAAGCCGGCCCGGCGGGCCGTGCAGTCGGAACCGGAGGTGCCAGTCAGGATCGGCATAACGGATGAAGAACCATTGGTCGGCCGCCCCCGAGGCCAGCGCTCGCCTGGCGATCGGCGCAACGACTTCGCGGAGCACGTCATCCGCCAGCAAGCGCCCCGAGTACAGCTTCGTGAAGAGCCACTCCGAGCCCGGTGCGAAGGAGCGCGCGGAGCGTGGCACCACGGGCGCTGGAGCACGTGGGGGACTGGGGGCGCTTGGTGGGCACTGTCGGACGAAAGGCACAAGCAATTCGTGGACGAACCTGCCCTCTGGCCCCTCCGCGCAGAGGTGCTCGGGGTCGGGAAACATCTCGAAGAACGCCGGGCGCTGGACATCTCCCAGGAGCTGGACGGCATTCTCGAAGCTGAGGACGTTGTCGAGGTCGACGGGAAAGTAGTCCGTGCCCTGGGTGAGGGTGACGTAGCGCGGCAGTCCGAGTTCGGCCGCGAGGCGCTTCATGCGCGCATACCGGGCCGCTCCGCATGCCTCGAAGATGGGGCGCCACTGCTCGGGTTGAAGGATCCATCGCGCACGGCACAGCACGAGGCGTCCAGCCGTCACCCGGGGGAGGAACGCCGCGTGTCGGAGCGCGCCCCAGTTCCAGCGCAAGTTCGACGCCTGCGCCTGCTCCTGAAGCATCCCCAGGAACTTGTAGAGGCGGGAGAGCCGCTGATCGCGGAAGTTGTGTGCGCACGTCAGCCGCGGGATGACCTCGCGACCGAGCCGTGCCGAGCGCAGCACGAACCGGCCCTGCTCCACCGACAGCCACAGGTCCCCGATCGCGAGCTGCCCCTCCTCCGGTACGCTGGGTCTGGCGAGATAGGGGATCTCGTGCGTGCGCAGTGCCGGCCGCAGCACGACATTGCCGACGCGGTTGCCGCCCAGGAAGGCGACTTCCGCGAACACCGCGTCTGGCCGCAGTGCCTCTTCCGCCCGCAGGTGGCGTTCGACGTGCGCGGTCAGCTCTGGATCCGCGTGGCAGAAGCGTCCAAGGAGGGTTGCCCCGGAGGGGCCGTAGACGCTCTCGAGGAGGAGCTGGAAGTCACCCCGCGCCAGCGCCTCCTGGGAACCCGCCGCGAGCGAGGCGTGAACCGAGAATGCATCTGGCAGGGGGAGCCGGTCTGGGACTTCGAGCGCCGCGAGGTCGGCTTCGGTGAGTTCGATCCGAGTTGCCCCGGTGGCCCGCGCGCGCTCGAACTTGCGCAGGAGCACGGCCTCACGCTGGTTGATGGGCCCCAGCTCGTCCGTCTTGGCCTCTGGGAAGGGCAGCTCCGCGAGCAGTGGGGACGCGTCCTGGCGCAGGTGCTGCGCCGAATCCATGTCGAGTCCGCTGTCCTCGTCGAGTGCCTCCATGAGGGCAACGGCCTGGTCTCCGAAACGGCGCGCGAACTCCGCCCGCAGGCCGCCGAGCCCATCCGCCTGCTCCGAGCGGGAGATGCGGTGCAGCAGGCGTGTGCCACGACTCAACTCGTCGTGCACCTGCGGGCCCAGCACCGCGCCCTCGCCCGGCTTGTGCAGGTCCACCTGGAAGGCGGCCGATTGCTCGGAGAGACCTGGGAGCTCGCGGAGCATCTCCGTGAGGGCTTGATAGCGGGCGGGAGGGAGCCCCGGGCTGGAGGCATTCAACTCGGAAAGCAACTGGCGAACGCACAGCAGGGACTGGAGCATCCCATGCCCGTTCGACAGCGCTTCGAGTCGGTCGATGAGATGGTCGAGCGGCTCGGGGCCGGTCGCGGAGAGCGCGAGCTCTGACTGGAGAACCTGACGACGGCACAGCTCATCGACGTAGGCTTCCGCCGCGCTCCGCTCCACCGCCTGAGCCTCCTCGAGCGCGGTGGCCAGCTCGTCTCTCGTGGCTCCCCGGGCCGCGCGTGCCAGGAGCGTTCGGAGATGGGGCGTCGAGCGGATGCCCACCTCGCGGTAGGTCCGCTCGACGCCGTTGAACCGCGCTTCGATGTACCGCAGCTGGTGGGTGGAGAGGGAATAGCACGTGGTGTTCGGCCAGTACCTCAGGCGGTTCTGAAGCTGCGCGTCCGCCGCCAGGGTGTTCGCCAGGGCCGCCAGCGGATCCGTGTCCAGCCGGACCTGGCGGCGATAGCCTTCCCGACCAACCATGCGGATGCGTGTCTCCGCTCCGGTGACACCCACGGACAGGCCCGCGAAGAGTCCGAAGGGCGTAGGGCGTCCCATCATCCGGGAGAGGTAGCGGACCAGTGCCCGTTCGACCTTGGCGCCGCTCTCGCCGTCGGGATCCACCCACCAGTCCCCGAGCTGCGCATGCAGGGAAGGCGATGCCACGAAGAGCGCTTCAGTCACCTCGGGACGGGCGAGGAGCCGCCGCATCCGGGAGCGCAGCTGACGTCGATCCGCGGCGAGCGCGAGCTCCAACCGGGCCATGTCCCCCGGCTCACTCGGTGCCTCCAGCCCCTCGCCCCAGTGCAGGAACTCATCGAAGGGCAGCGCCGGCGTACGAAAGACGAAGAACTCCGACCCCAGTCGCTCTGGCGCGGAAGCCCCCGGGGGCGGCGGATCCCTGTCTGAGGGGCTCGTCATGGATGCGCGGGCTTCATGCCATGCCGCTCGAGTTCTCCGAGGTACTGGAGGGTATCGGTGGGCGTCACGCGTCGGGCAGGGGGCGCATCGGCGTAGTCCGTCGTTCCTTGCACGAGCATCTCCGTGAAGTTGTCCAACAAGGGTTGTTGCGTCTCACGCTCGATCCAGAGCCACTGCCCGGCGGGATTGATCTCAAGGAGGACGTAGTCACCATCCGGAGTGAGGATGAGGTCGAGCGCGCCGAACGCGAGGCCCAGGCTCCGCGTGAATGCGCGGCACCGCTCCTCGATGGAGGGGGGGAGTTCATGGGATTGGAACCTGAGCCCACGGTCCTGCCCACGCCGCCAGTCCACGCGGCTCTCCTCGGCCTGCTGAGAGTCGATGAGGGTCGCGAAGACCTTTCTGCCAATGACGTTGACCCGGAGTTCGGCGCGCTTCGGGACGTATTCCTGGAACAGTCCGGGAGCGGCCACCAGCCGCTCGACATCGGCGAGGTGTCGCGGCGTCAGCTTCGTCGTGTAGAGAACCCGACCGCTCTGGGTCATGCCGGGAATGGCAACCCCGGAGACGAGCTTGTAGATGACCTCCCCGCCGCAGCGCCGGTAGAACTCCTGAAGCTCCCGAGGATCATTGGTGAGCAATGTCCGCGGGACGCGGAACCCGAGCACCGAGGCTGCCTCGAGTTGATGGACCTTGGAGAGCGCCAGCTCCCGTTCATGCCAGGGCGGGTTGACCCAGAACCGATCCTCCAGGTGCAGGAACAGGGCTCGAAGCCCCTCTCCGGTTTCGAGCTGGCCCTCCTGGATGAGTCGAGGAGAGAGTGCCGCAGGGGGCTGCATGGGCCTGGGTTTCCGGTGCCAGAGGGTCCGGATGTCGTCGAGGGCGATCTGCTTGCCATCGCACATCAGAATGCCAGCGGGTCTGGCCCGGCCGGGCTGGAACGCCATCGTGAGCGTGGGGGGTTGATCATCGGTGTACCAGGTACAGAAGGGCGCCCCCTTCTTCTGGAAGGCACGCTCCGCGACGAGTGCGTGTGCATCGCCTCTGCTGGTGACGATCAGGATCATGGGCGCAGGATCATGGGCGGCTGTTTCGAGTGGCCCCGGCCGTCAGCGCAGTGGACCGCTGTACTCTTGTGGGACGTACTCGAAGAAGACCGACGTCGACGTGCAGCCCTCGGCCAGCCGGTCGCGGAAGTGGGGGACCTTGATGCCCTCGAAGAAGACGCCATCTCCCCGCTTCTGGAACACGGGCACGACGCCGCGCGCGGCGGGCTCCAGACAGAGCGGCCAGGGGGAGCGCTCCTCGGTTTCGGGGGTGGAATCCACCAGGAGCGAGATGCTGTAGTGACAGGGCTCCCGGTCGAGGTGTCGGACGAGCATCGCGCCTGGCTGGTAGGCGCGGAAGGACGTGTAGGCTGGCTTGAGCTGCCTGCCGACGATTCTGCTGATCAGTCCCGTGAGCTGGTCATGCAGGTAACGGCAGATGCCCTCGTTGTGGGCGGCGTAGCACACCGTCTCCTCTCGCGTCCGCTCGGCGTGTCCTTCCGCGACGAACTCCCGCAGGTAGCGCCGCAGCGCCGTGAGTTGCATGGGGTGAAGCAGCCCTTCGACGTTCACGAACCCATCCGAGCTGAAGGCGGCATGCGCCTCGCGAATCGTCTGCTCCCACGCCTCCTGGCGCCGTGCCGTGAAAGGCCTCGGGATGAGCACGGCCGCACGCCGCAGCAACTCGCGCGTCTCAGGGGAGAGGGAGGAGGGGGGCGGCTCACCCGGACGCAGCGACGCGATGACGGGCTCAAGGCGCTCGGGCACACTGAAGACGGTCAGGACCTGCGTGCCGGGGTCCTCCACCCAGAGCCGTCCACACCCGGGCGCGAACCAGTTCTCGGGAGCGCCCCACGCGAATTGCTTCTCGAGCAGGATCCGCCCCGCAAGGGCTCCGGGCAGCGCCGCGCCGGGCGGCTGGTACACCGCGACGGAGGCCACGACAAGCTCTTCCATGTCCGACGCCATGGGCAAGGTGTTGCCCATGCTCCCGACCTCGGGCTCGGCCAGCCAGCAATGGAAGACCACTGGCCGGGAAACCTCCCTCGGGTCGATCAACAACCCCAGCCGGGTGAGATCCGCTTCATGGCGCGCGATGCGCTCCTCATCGAGCTCCCCGGATTGGATGATTCGCCGTACGGCCTCGAACAGCGCGGCATCCTCGCTGTTGACGACCTTGATGCGCAGGTCCTGCCCCTTGATGGGCGATGCAAGGAAGATCGAGCGCCATTGCTCTCCGTCGCGCCTCACTGCGACACGGGTATTCGGATTGAGGATGGCTGGGGCTTCCATGGCGTCCAAGGGACCGAGGGGAGGGGGCTGGGTCAATCTCGCGAGAGGGGCATGGGGCGGACAGAGGAACCGCGCTGCCCATCTGGTCGCCCGCGAGTCTCCTGGGCCACCTCGGCGAACTCGATGGCTCGGCAACGGTGGAGGCTCTTGAGCAACTGGATGACGTCGTCCGGGTGGGGCCGTGCGACCGTGCCACGAACACGCGTCGTTGACCGTGGCTGGCGCAGGAGCTCGGCGACCGGGACCGGAAGTCCCTGGTTCAATCGCTTGAGCACGCGCACGAGCACCGGATGGAAGGACGCTGTCAGCGCATGCCCGTTGGCGGCGATGACGAGCGTGTCACCTGCCCTCGCCCACTGGATGGGGTAGCGCGCATTACCCCGGACGGTCTCCTCGTGCGAGAGCTTCGGGGGTGGCCGCAGCGGCGGAACCGGCTGGAAGCCGAAGCCCGTCAGGCGGCGGAGCTCCGCTGCAAGGAGCCTTCCCTCCAACGCTCCGTTGATCATGGACTCGCGCAGCGCCTCGACCGCGGCTCTCAGCGGCATCGAGAGGGTCAAGGGCTTTTCCCGCAAGTGCTCGAAGCTGCTTCCGCGCTTCCGGGCGCTGCGCTCCTGTCGCGACCGGGCGTTCAGCAGGCCCTGCACGGCGGCGGCCATGATTTCGGGTGGGGCGTTCAGGGGGGTGGGGTTCGCCGCCGTTCCGCCCCGGGTTCCCAGCGCGACGTTCAACGTCAGCGAGAGGCCGTCGGACTCGCCGACGTGCCAGTGCCCCGCGGGCCAGTACACGAAGTCACCGGCCACCGCACGAGCGCAGGTAGAGCGCCGCAGGAGTGGCTGGTACGCGTGCCGATGTCGCGCGACCTCGGACGGCGCGAGCGCCATCGGCTCCCAGAAGCGCAGGGTCTTGCTCCCCTTCAGCACGAACATCATCACGTCGACCTGGTCCTGGTGGACGCCGAAGGCCGTGGATTCGTAGTTCCCGAGGAAGATCCCCGCCTCGGCCACGTAGGGAGGCTCTCCGGTGGACTGATAGAAGCCGTGGAGGAATTCTCGAAGGTGCGACCAGAGGCTGAAGCTGTGGCCTTGGATCGCGCTCACGACAAGCCCGAACTTCCGCCCCTGCAGCAGGTGCTCCAGACGGCTGAGATAGGCATCGAGCGAACCATCGGTCGGCGCCGGGAGGTATGCGATATCCGGTACGAGCGCATCTCCGATGAAGAACCGCACCAGCGCGGAAGCAGAGCCACCCTTTGATGCCTCGCTCGCCGCGACCAGCGCGGTGAAGAGTTCGTCAGGTGTGGCCTGGAAGGGGAGACGTGGCCGCTGTTGGTGAAACGGGGATTTGCGCCAGTGGCGAGATTTGAAGTGACGCCAGAATGTGCGAGATGGCGCGAAACGGTTCATGGAGAGCAGCTTGACTGGGATGCCCGGCGTCACCGCGGCGCAAGCCAAAACGCTGGCCCCGGTCTCGAGGCCAGCCTACGACTGGCGGCCGCTCTTCCTCAAGATGGTGCATGAAGACCCAGGGGCGCCGTGCTCTTCACTCTAACGAGTGTGAGGTCTTAGTAACCCCAGACGACGTCGCCGCCAGTGTTGGAGGAGATGGGGATCGCACCGCCCGCGACGTTGGCCAGGTCGGTATCCTCGATGAACTCAAGAGCGAGGGGCTGCTTCTTGGCCTTGTCGGTACCCTTGGACTCGACCTTCTTCTGCTCCGGCTTGGTTGCCATTGTGGTTTTTCTCCGCTGATGCTGCGTGGCGTCAGTCCAGTTGTCATGCAGCTCGACAGCAAACCGAATTGACTAGCAGATGAGTTTCAAGAGAGGAGTCACTCTTGTCAAGGAGTGAAGATCCGGTGTTTGGAGGATCCTTGCGGAACGACAGGTACCGCCAGGAATGGATGCACATCAAGCGATTGACGCAACCGTGATGGAGACTCCGTCAAGCGAATTGCTTCAGGGTACGCCCGACCCCAGCACGAGCGGATCGGGTGCCGCGCGCCCCTATCTGGTGGCGGCGGTGAAGGCCTCCGTCTGGATTCGGGGGGAGCGGCGGCGCCGCGTGGGCCAGCCCGTGACGCGCAGCCTGTGCGCGGGAGTCGCCGGAGAGTTGCTGTTCTTCGCCGAGCTGCATGGATCGACGGGTGATGAGGAGGCGCGAGGGGAGGTGCGTGCGATCGCGGATGATCTCGCGGCACACTTCACGAAAGAGGCGGAGCCAGGTCTGTACACCGGCCTCGCGGGCCAGGCGTTCGCCCTCGCGATGGCCTGGCGTGTCACGGCGGATCCGCGCGACCGCGACGCGGCTGTCGCCGCGTTCGACCACCTGGTCCGGTGCGCGAAGCCGGAGGGGCAGGGGGTGGTCTGGAACAATGTCACCGACGTGTTCTCGGGCTCGGCGGGAATCGGTCTGGCGTTGCTTTGGGCCGCCAGGGCGCTCGACCGTCCGGCGCTCGTGGAGAGCGCTCGTGGCGTGGGGGACCGCCTGCTGGAGGTTGCCCGACCTCGCGAAGGGGGCCTGTCGTGGGACCTGGCACCGGGCTTCCCCAACTACATGCCCAACTTCTCTCATGGAACGGCAGGCGTGGCCTTCTTCCTGGCCAGGCTCCACGAGGCGACCGGCGAGGCCCGCTATTTGAAGGCCGCGAAGCGGGGCGCGGCTCACCTGATGGAGATCGGCAACCTGGACGGGCTGGTCTACCACCATGCACCCGGCGGCACGGAGCTCTACTACCTGGGGTGGTGCCACGGCCCCGCGGGGACCTCTCGCCTCTTCGTTGCGTTGAGCCAGGGCCGTGGAGAGTCCAGGTACGGTGTCTGGTTGGCTCGCGGCGTGGACATCCTGCTCCGCCTGCTCTCCGGTGGGCTGCCGGAGCGCCGCATGCATGGCTTCTGGAACAACCGGGGGTTGTGCTGTGGTGACGCGTCGCTCGTGTCGTGGCTGATAGACCTCCACCACCTGGAGCGTGCGCCGGAGCAGCTCGCCGCCGCGCGCAAGCTGGCGGATCATCTCCTGGCCCGGGCGGAGCCGGATGGCGATGGATTCAAGTGGACCTTCGCCGAGTACCGCGACCTGCCTGGACGTTTGGAGGCCCAGACCTGCCTCATGCAGGGCGCGGCAGGCATTGGCCTGGCGCTGCTCTGGCTGGACGGACTCGAGCAGCTGCGCCCCGCCATCGTGCGCATGCCTGACGCTCCTTCCCAGGACTGACCCTCCGATGGGCCGCGCCAGGATGATTCCAGGGGCCGAGGGGATTTCCATGCGAGGGCCGCCTGGATGCGCGTTATCCTGGGATTCGCTTCACCATCCACATTTCGCGCAATCGGCGTCGAGCACCCTGCGCCACTTGGCGCGGAGAGGGAGAAACATGCAGCGCTTTGTCCTCTTGGGTCTTGCACTTCTCACGGCCTGCGCAACACCTGTCCATCAGGCTGCGTCGCCCGCCGCCTCGGTGGCTCGGGCGTCCGAGGCTCCACTGGAGGCCAAGGCCGCGGCGCCGGTCCAGCCCAGCCCGCTCTACCTGTTCGAAGGCGTGGAGGTGTTCGGCTCTCGCAAGGTGCCCAAGGAGAAGCTGCTGGAGGTCATTGGCATGCCCGCGCCCGGCGCGCGCTTCAACCTCGAGAAGGGAGAGTTCACGCCGTACCTCATGGAGAGCAAGCCGCGCCTCCTGGCGGCCTACAAGTTCGCGTTCTGCAGGTTCTCGATGGTGGCCTACCCGCCGACGCGGACGTTCCGGGTGACGGTGGATCTGGTCGATGACGGGGATGAGTGGCGCATGCCCTTCTCACCCGCGCCCCAGGGCGATGTCCCGGAGCCCGAGGGCCTTCTCTCCGCCTGGGGTGAATACGAGAAGACCTACTGGAAGCTGAGCAGGGAGGGGGCTGTCCCCGAGTACGGCAAGAGCAAGTGCCATGCCCTCATGTGCCACGGCGGGTTCGACCATCCTGAGCTCGCGCCCCTGGAGCAGCGCTTCATGGAGGGCGTTCCCCGCAATCTCGACACGCTCGTGCGGGTGCTGCGTGAGGATCGTGACGACTCCAAGCGAATGGCCACGCTCATGGTCCTGCCCTACATCAACTCACGTGATCAACTGGTGAAGCTCGTGCTTCCGTCGGTGCGAGACCCCTACGAGGGCGTGCGTAACGAGGCGCTGCGCGTGCTGGGGACGATGCAGGAAGGACAGTCGAGGGTCATCATCCCGCTTGAGCCCGTGCTCGAGGCGCTCTGGTACCCGCTCGAAAGTGACCGCAACAAGGCCGCCTGGGCGCTTGCGCACATCGTGGAAACAGAAGGCGCCGCCCATCAGCGGCGGATTCTCGAAAAGGCGGGCGCGGTGCTGGTGGAGATGGCTGGCATGCGGCAGCAGACCGATTCAGAGCCTGCTCGCAAGGTGCTCGCGATCCTGGCGGGGCGGGACCTGGGGGGGGATCCGGCGGCCTGGCACCGCTGGGTCGAGCAGACGCGCGCCGCCAACAGCGCTCAGCGTTGACGTCCGGCCCGTGCTGCTTTGCGTTTCGTCCTCTACCTCCGGTAGATCCTTGCCCTGAAGACAGGCTTCAGGCCCAGCTTCATGTCCAGGGCGAGAACGCTGGAGCCCGTTGATACCTGACCGGTGATGGCGGAGCAGTCCGCCTCCCGCGCATCCGCGCAGGCCCGGGCGACCATGCTCGAGTACACGCCCTTCTTGCGGTGCTCTGGCGAAGTCACCGCGAAATAGATCCCGGCGATGTCGGCCTTCTGCAGGCGCATCAGGACGCCCGCCGGGCTCCCCCCGATCGTGGCCACATAGAACGTCTGGGTCGGGTTGGCGAGGTTGCGCTGGTTCGCCGCGCGATACCATGCATACCAGGTCTCGCGAGCATCCTCCCTGCCCACCATGTCCGTGCACTGGATTTCGGTGAACAGGTCCATCTCCTCTGCGTTGGACACCACCCGGATATCCACGTCCGGCCGGGCTTCATGTTGCGTGTCCGGTACCATCCCCTGGTACGTCAGGCCCCCGAATTCGTGATAGCCGCGCCGGGCGAGTTCGTGAGGCAGTGCCTCGGGCGCCCAGGGCAGTTGATGGATCACATTGAAGCGATCCAGGAGCGAAGGGTCCCAGCTCTCCCGGCCCGGCGCTGCATAGCAGAACTCCGGGCGCTCGCTCTCCACCAGGACCGTGTCGCCGTGGCGGCGCACCGGCCCACGGTGTGTTGCAATGAATTCCAGGTGGTTCTCGAACAAGAGCAGACGCGGATCCATGATTTCAGGATAGTGGCCCCGCGAAGGCGGGAACAAGAGGGGGGGCGGCGTGGTGACGCCTCACCGAGGAGGGAGCCGCTCCAATAAGAGCTGGCCTCGTGAGAACCGCGCCACGTCTCCGGGACACCACTCGGGGACCTGGGTGGGAAGGGCGCGGGCGGCCAGCTGCTCGCGCAGTCTGGCGTTGCTGGTCGCCTCGGAAGGCTCGCGACTGCCCCAGCCGATATCCAGGATGGGTCTGCCCAGGCCCTGAAATCCGTTGGCATAGGCAAGGAAGTAGCGAGCTCGGGCGATGCCGCACGCGTCCGCGATGCCAGTGATTCCAGCGGTCGTGTTCTTCATCCGTCCTGCCACGTAGTCGAGGTAAAGGCCCTGGAGCTGCTCCCAGGGGAGGGCCGCCCAGATGTCGCTCAGGCCGCCGAAGAAGGGCGACGGGAACTCACGCTGGCACGCCAGCAGCACGTCGACGGGGCCACGTCGCGCGTGGGATTCCGCCATCACCCGATCCATGCTTCCCTCTGGATCCGTGCCTCCGTCCACCAGCAACACGCACGAGAAGTCCTCGGTGGTGAAGCGGTAGCAGTTGCCCCAGTTGCGCAAGCCAGCCTTCAGGGGAGGGCCTTCGCGCGCGGGCTGCTCACCGTAGAAGGGCAGGATGTCGATCTCGATATCGCCCACCTTCACTGTCTCTCCCCAGGCGGGGGTCAGCACTGCCTGGCCACAGGCCCTCAACGACGCCTCGAAGTGCTGGGGAGTGAGCAGGCTGATACGAGGCAGGCGTGGCACCAGCACCGGAGTGTCCGGTGTGGCCAGATGGGTCAGCAACGACGGCAGGTGCCAGTGGTCCCCATGTCCGTGGGTGATGGCCACGGCGTCCACACCCTGGGAAGGCAGATGGACAGGAGCCTCGCTCATCTGGGGCATGCGGCGGTCCAGGCTGACCGGATCCACCAGGATGCTGGTGGTTCGCGAGCGGATCAACAGGCTCGCGTGCTCGCGGCGGTAGATGCCGGGCGTGTCCGGCGTGGGCCAGCACACCCGGGGCGCCGGCGTGAGGTGCAGCAATCCGAGCCCCTCCTCCTCTAGGAAGGGCCACGCCTCGCGGAGGCCTTGGAGTTCCTCTCCGTGGGTGGCCAGACGGAGGAAGTGGGCGATCGAAGGAAGCACGTCCGGAGGCACCTCCGTGTGCCACGCTGCTTCCGGCGCATGGAACTGCAACTGCCAGGCGCCCTGCTCGGGGAACAGCGCCTCCTCCTCGAGGACCATCCCGCCGTCGCCCACGCATTGGGGGCGCAGCACGGGGCTCGCTACACGGCCATTCATGCGCTCCAATACCGCGCGGGATTTCCTGGGATCGAATTCGGATTGAAGCAGCCGCTGGAGCACGCCACCCAGGAACCACGCCTCGAGCTTCGGCATCGTCGTGAGTTCGACGAAGAGTCTTGGAGGGAGTGGCATGGGGTCCGCACTGACCGGCGGATCCACTCCAGGTCCAGGACCGGGTGGAGTCATGACCGCCATGGGCAGCACGTTCTATCGGTTGTCCCATGCCATATCAACCGTGCGACGAGCCCGATGCCGACCTTGACGCAACCATCATTTACGAAGGCACGGCTCGACATATACGATGTGCCCGCACGCCGGGGCGCTATGCGGCGACTGGCCATCAGAACAACAGAGAATGGGCGACATGACGGCAGCGCCGCCAGGCGGCTGGAAGGAATTCATTGCCAGGTACTGGCGCAAGGCTCCAGTCCACTTCCCCGCGATGCTCAATCCCGGGCTCCTTTCGGCCAGCGAGGGCTTTGAGATTCTCGTCGCGGCGAGTCGCGCGGCGGGCGAACCGGGCAGCCGGGTTCCAATCCACTTCTACACCGGCAAGGGCTTCAAGGAGTCGGACCCGCGAGCCTTTCTTCCGCTCAGGGATGCGTCCCTGGATGCCTATGCGGAGCGGCTGGCCGGGCAACTGCCTGGTCAAAACTTCGTGCTGGCGCTCAACCATGCCGAATCGTGGAACGATGCGCTGTGGTTGCGCTGCCGGGGCTTCCTGCGGGAACTCTATGCCAGCGTCGGGATCCCAGAGGGTACGGATCTGGCCTTCTGGTTGAGTCGGGCGGGCGTCAGCGGCTTTGGCGTCCACAACGATCCGTTTGATCACCTCATCTTCGTCCTCACGGGACGCAAGCGGTTCCTGCTGTGGCCCACGGAGATCATCCGGACCCATCCCGAAGTGGTGAATGACACCTGCTATCTGGGGATCCGGGACCAGAGCCTGAGGGTCGATCTGGAGCCAGGGGACATGCTCTACATCCCCGAAGGGTACTACCATGTCGTGGAGGGTGACGGTCGGCCATGCTTCCAGGTCAGCTTCGCCATGACTTCCGAGCGGATGTTCTGGCTTGACTCCTTTCGGGGCGCGATGCACCGGTCGCAAGAGGTCCGGCTCCGCGATGTACCGTCGAGCATGACGATTCCGTTGACCCACTTCGAGGGCGGCGAGGTGACGACCCAGCCGCCCCCGACCCTCGAGCTGCTGACGAATGTCTTCACGGGCCTTGGTGGGGAGATGCGTCTCAACGTGGCCCGGACCTGGTTGGCGAGGTTGACGGGCTTGGGACTCGCCGCTCCACGGGAGCGCGATGTTCGCGCCATCACGGATGCCGATCTGGTCCAGGGCGACCGCGACAATCCCATCCTGCTGTACCCAGTGGGGGACAGGCTGGTGGGAGCGGCCCGGGGCCACTCGTTCGTGACGCGGGAGAACGAGGGCATCCGGGCGCTGATGGAGCACGTCAATAGCGGCCATCGGGGACGGGTGGGGGAGTTGCTTGATGCGCAGGTGGCCACGTGGAGGGGCTCCGCCGCGGACCGCGCCGAGGCGCATCGCCTGCTCACCCAGCTCTACCGGGTGCGTGCCGTGGACGTGGGATCTTTGCTGCCAGGGATGATGGATTGACAGGAGTCGACACGATGGTTGCGGTGCCCCAGATGAACTGGCCTGACTTCGTAGCTCGCTACTGGCGGAAGGAGCCCGTGCTCTTCCGGAAGCTTTTTCAACCGGGGTTCCTGGCGAAGGGTGACGCTTTCCGCATCCTTTCGGCGGCGAGCAAGTCCGCGAACCAGCCCGGCGAAAAGGTGTCGCTGCGCTTCTTCGTCGACAAGTCGTACCGGGAGTTCGACGCGAGAGGTTTCCTGCCTCTCAACGACGCCTCCTTCGAGGAGTACACCCAGCGCGTCACGGAGGCGCTCAACGGGCGTGGATTCGCGGTGGTGCTGAACAAGGCGCACACCTGGGACATGGAGCTGTGGCGGCGGACGCGAGGGTTCGTCCAGGGGCTCTACTCGGAGATCGGGGTGCCTGAGAGTACCGATGCGGTCATCTGGTATAGCCGGACCGAGGTCACCGGGTTTGGGGTCCACGAGGATCCCATCGACAACCTCCTGGTGATGCTCGATGGGCGCAAGCGCTTCCGGATGTGGGCACCCGAGGTGCTCCAGCGCAACCCCCAACTGCTGGGACATGCTGGCTACGAGTCGATCCTCGGAGAAGCCCAGACGTTCGATCTCGAGCCGGGGGACGTCCTCTACATCCCGCAGGGCTACTACCATGTGTCCGAGGCCGGTTCGGAGCCTGCCCTCCAGGTCAGCATCTTGATGGCGGTCCACAAGCACTACTGGATCGAGTCGATCCAGCGGGATGCCACGAAGCTCATCGACTCGCGACTCAGCAAGGTCGAGAGGAGTCAGACGATCCCGGTCTTCCAGGCAGACAAGGCACTGCGCCCGCCCGAGATGCCAGGGAACCTCAACACCATGCTGGAGGCCTTCGAGAGCATCGGCAAGGACCTGCGCCTCGCCGTCTCGCGCAAATGGCTCGCCCGCTTGAGCGGTCTGGGGCTGGATGCCGCGGCGAAGCAGGAGGCCCGCGAGTTCAAGGACACCGATACGGTCTGGGTCGATCCTTCCGAGCCGCTCCTGTTCCAGGTTCAGGAGGGCCAGCTGCTCGGCGCCATCTACGGGCACTCGTTCGCCATCCAGGCGCACCCGAAGCTCATCGAGCTGTTCCGCGAGCTGAACCGCGGCCAGCGCATCAAGGTCCGCGACCTGATCAAGAAACACTCCGGCGAGGCAACGGTCCGCAGGAAGCAGTACACATTGGATGCCCAGTTCATCCGGGCGCTCCTTGGCCGGCTGTATTCGATGCGCGCCCTCCAGGTCGAAGAGGCCGTTGCGCGGCCGGCTCGCGCGACCGTGAAGAAGCCAGCGAAGAAGCGCACGCGGCCCGAGGCGCGTTAGGACGTGGCCAGCTCAGTGGCATCGACCATCGTCTTCCTGGGGCCGTCTCTCGGTCTGGAGCGGGCCCGGACGCTCCTGGACGCTGAGTACCGCCCGCCCGCGCGCAAGGGCGACATCTACCGGGTCCTGACCTCCGGGGTGAAGACCCTCGTCCTGATTGACGGGATCTTCCATAGCGGGCCCTCCGTCTGGCAGCGGGAGATACTCACGGCGCTGGACGAGGGCATCGAGGTGCTCGGCGCCAGCAGCATGGGGGCGCTGCGGGCCGCGGAGCTCCACCCGTTCGGGATGGTGGGGCACGGCACCATCTTTGAGTGGTACCGGGACGGCCTCATCGACGCCGACGATGAGGTCGCGCTGCGCCATGCACCCGAGGACATGGGCTACCGCGCGCTGTCCGAGCCTCTCGTCAACATCCGCTTTACCCTGCTCCAGGCGGTGGACGACGGGAGGCTCTCGGTGGACGAGGCGGACACGCTCGTGGCCTTCATGCGGGAGACATATTACCCCGAGCGCTCCTATCGCCGTCTGCTGGAGAGCCCCCTATTCCTCGGCTGGGCCGGGGAGCGGCTGGCGGCGTGGCGTCAGTACCTCCGCGAGAATGCCGTGGATCTCAAGGCGCGTGATGCGAGCGAGGTCTTGCGCTACTGCGCCCGGCGGACCGAGGTGGCGCATGTCGGGCCGGGGCGGCGGGTGGACGTCTGGCGCGAGGAGTTCCAGCGCGTCAGCCTGGGCTTTCGCCAGATGGGGCACGGAGCCGGGCCCGACGCAGGCCACACCCTCCTGCGCGCGGTGCGTCAGTCGAAGACTCTCTGGGACGCGACAAGCCGGCGCGTGGTGTGTCAGTGGTTCATCCTCGACTGGGCACGCCAGCGGGGCTTGACGTGCCCGGAGGACTTCGCGCGCGCCTCCGAGCGCCGCTGGGCCGCCGAGCACGACGTCGTGGATGCGGGCGCTTGGGCGCGGGCCCAGGGGCTGACGCGGCAGGAGCATGCGGCATTGCTCGCGGAGCACGCACTGTCAGCCTGGCTGATCGAGTCCGGCCCTGGGGCGTTCGGGCTGGAATGGGATCAGGATTCCGTGACCCGCGTCCAGGCACGCCTGTTCCGCGAGGGGGCGTCGCGGACTCTCGACGCCGAGACGTGGCCTTTCATCGTGGCGTGGGCGCACGAGAACGGCCTCGGGTGTCCTGTCGTCGAGCGCGACGCGCTTCTCGCTTCATGGGGGCTGGGCTCCATCGCCGAGCAGGCGGAGGCGGCCCGTTCACTTGAACTCCCTCAGGAGCGCTTGCGCCGCATCCTCGAGGAGCGAGCGCTCCTGGAGTGGATGCTTGCGCAGGGGCCCACCCGATTGGGCCGCGCGCATGACCTCGAGGTCGCCGTCGTCCAGGAGCTTCAGTTCCTGGGACGTGTCACAGACCTGCTGGCCCTCGGATCGCCGACATGACCCTTGAACTGCGGAAGGCCTACGTACGCGGGACGCACCGCGCCGTCGCTCCGGAGGCGACGCTCGAGCGGATCCGCCCGCATTTGCGCGCCTTTGGCATCACCCGCTGCGCGGACATCACGGGGCTCGACTGCATTGGCATCCCGGTCTACGTCGCGGTCCGTCCCCAGGGACGCGTGCTGCAGACCTCCAATGGGAAGGGGCCGCGCCACGTCGATGCCCAGGTGTCGGCGCTGATGGAGTCCATCGAGGTCTGGCACGCCGAGAACCCCGCCGTTCCCTTTCAACGCGCGTCGCTCGCACGGCTGCGTCGCGAGGGGGCACGCGTCGTCTCTCCGGAGCGCCTCGAGGGCTTCTGGTCGTCCGCGCACTTCACGGAGGACCTGGTTCTTGACTGGGTGCGTGGCGAGGATCTGCACTCGCGCGAGGAGCTCTGGGTGCCGGCATTCGCGGCCTACTACTACCGCCATCAGCACCATCGGTACTCGTTCAACGGCCTGGCCAGCGGCAACAACCTCACCGAAGCGACCCTCCACGGGATGTATGAACTGATCGAGCGCGACACGCTCTCACGCCTCTCCGAGGGCAACCGGATCCATCTGGGCCGGTGCGATGTCATCGACCTCGACACCATCACCGACGACGTGGTCGGGGGGCTCCGGGAGCGGATCCAGCGGTCCGACCTCCAGCTCGTGCTGCTGCGAGCGCCAAGCGACCTACCCACGCACGTGTTCCTGGCAGTCGTGCTGGACCCGTCGCCGTTCAGCCACGCCTCGACCGTGAACCTTGGCTATGGAGCCCACTTGAGTCCCTCCGTGGCCGCCGCGCGGGCGATCACCGAGGCGGCCCAGTCCCGGCTCACGTTCATCCACGGCTCCCGAGATGACCTCACGGAGGCGGCCTACCGGGGAGGTGGCAGCCACCAACGGCTGTATTCCTTCTTCTCGCAGCTCGACCCGCGGACGCGTTGGGAAGAGCTCGAGGATGGCTCGAGCCAGGACCTGACCCGGGACTACCAGCGGCTCCTCGCCAGTGCTCTGGAGGGGGGCTTCGAGGCCGCGTACCGTGTGGACCTGGGCCAGCAGTTCGCGGATGTCGCGGTCGTGAAGGTCATGATCCCGGGAGCGCGACTCACGATTTCGATCTGATATATGCCACTCGCATACCTGCTCCTGGCCCGGAGAATCGAGAGCCACTCGGCGGCGGGTCCACGTGGATGACCGGGAAATCCGTGGCCAGAAAGCAAGTCGTAGAGAGTGGGGTCCCCACATCGGTGCTGGGGATGTTCTTCGACGCCCAGCTGTCTCCCGCCGACGCGATGGTCGGGGGAATGCACGTCGCGATCATGGACTTCGTGACGGCGATGCTCGCGCATGGCGAGTCCCAGCCGCGCTTCTTCTCGTCACCGGGCAACGTCGCGGCTACCCGCGGCGAGGTGCAGCGCCTCCTGGGGCTCTGGCGCCGCCCGCCCGACATCGCCAGGGTCGAAGGCTATGGCGCGTTGTTGAACGGACTCGAGGCTCAGGGCATCACGCACTGGCACGACATCACCGGCGAGGTCGAGCGCCCGTTCGCGCTCCGCCAGGCGCATGCCCGTACGCTCTATCCCATCACGGTCACTCCGCACGTCATCAGTCGCCGCCACCTGCTCCACTCGTGGTTTCTCCAGTTGCTGCTGCTTGACGTCCAGCCCTGTGACTCGGTGGTGTGCATCTCTCCGACCACGCGGGACGCGTTGGTGGCGCTCATGGGACAGGTTGAGGAGTCCTTCAACCTGTCCCATGGCACCCGGCTGAAGTACCGCGGGCGCTTCGACGTGATCCCGCTCGGCGTCGATGAGCGCCTCTTCCAGCCACGAGACCGGGCCGACATGCGCCACCAGCTCGGGCTCCCGCAGGATGCGTTCATCCTGCTCTGGGCGGGGCGCATCGCGCCCGACCACAAGGCGGACCTTCTTCCGCTGCTGCGTGTCTTCCGCCAGCTGGTCTTGGACAACCCCCAGCACCGTCCGCTCCTGGTGCTCGCTGGCTCCGGATCGGACCTCTACTTGAGGACTCTCCGTGAGCACACGCTCCAACTGGGAATGGGTGACCGGGTGGTGATGATGTCCGAGCTGCACAAGGCTCGCCGGCACATGTACTACGCCGCCGCGGACGTGTTCGTGTCACCGATTGACAGTGTGCACGAGACGTTCGGCCTGACGCCGCTCGAGGCCATGGCTTGCGGCATCCCCGCCGTGGTCTCCGACTGGGATGGCTACCGCAGCACCGTTATCGAGCGGGAGACCGGCTTCCGGATTCCGACGTCGTGGATGCGCTGCGACTCGGATGTCTCCATGCTCGGGGGGCTGTTGGAGTTCCCGACGGATCTGGTGATGCACCTCGCCCTCGCGCAGTCGGTTGCCGTCGACCTGGAGGTGCTGCGGGATCGCCTCCAGTTGCTGATGCGCAATGAGGCACTTCGACTCGAGATGGGCCGACGCGCGCGGCAGCACGTGGTGACGTCGTTCTCATGGAAGGAGGTCTTCGCCCGCTATGAGGCGCTCTGGGGGGAGCTGCGCGCCCGTGCGGCGCGACTGCCGAGGCGAGCCCGCCGCCGCGTCCCTCCCCATACGCATCCGCGCTACTTCGATGCCTTCAAAGGCTTCGCCACCGAAGTCCTGACGGACAAGAGCATGGTCAAACTCGGCGCGTCCGGCAGGGCGCTGCTCGCGGGGACCGAGCCGCCTCCGCCCCGCTACGTGGGGACGGAGCCGTTGCATCGAACCACCGTGGAGCAAATCCTCGCGGCGCTCGCTCGTGGCAAGGGGAAGTCGGCGACGACTGGCTCCGTGTTGGGTGCGTTGACGAAGGGGGGCACGGCCCTATCCGGGGACCGAGCCCGTCGGCAGCTCATGTGGCTCCTCAAGTACGGGTACCTTGAGCGGTCCAGGAGGAAGGGATGATCTTGTTGGTGACCGATCCGGGTGACCGGCACGCGTATGCCCTGGAGGGCGCCCTGCGCCAGAAGGGCGCCGAAACATTCCGGTTCCATCCGGAGGACCTGCCGCTCGCCGCGACGTTGACTCTCTATCCCGGAGTACCCCAGGAGTCGGGATGGCTGAGGGGGGAGCGGGGGGACCTCCGCTTGGATTCGGTCCGCTCGGTGTGGCGGAGGACGCGACGGCCGTTCGCGCTGCCTCTGGAGTGGAGTGACCTCGCGAGGCAATACACCCGGGTGGAGTGCACCGAGAGCGTCTCCGGGCTCTACCTGCACCTGCGCGAGCGGTTCTGGGTGAACCCTCCCTGGCGGCTCAGGCATGGCGCCGACAACAAGGCGCTCCAGCTTCGCGTAGCGCAGGAGAGCGGGCTGGAGACGCCGTTGTCGCTCGTCACGTCCGAGTCGAGCGCCGCGCAGGAGTTCTTCCGTCAGTGTGAAGGCCACGTGCTGCGCCTGAGCCTGCGGACGCATCCGTCAGGCGGGGGCGCGGGAAGGCCGCTGGAAGAAGTGGTCTCCCTGGAGCAGCTCCAGGACGTCGAGCTTTTCCATCGCGCCCCGCTCCTGCTCCAACAACTCCTTCCCGTGGTGGCGAGGGTGTGGGTGGTGGTCGTCGGGTGCCAGCTCTTCGCGGCGGAGGCGCCCGCGGGCCCGGTGGGTCGCTCGCGGGCCCGGCGTGCCCCCAGGTTGCGTCCCCATTCTCTTCCCGAGGCGACAGGCGGGGCCTGCCTGCGAATGATGCGCAGGCTCGGCCTGGCGTCGGCGACGCTCGAGCTGGGCCTGGTGGCGGAGGCCCGGTACGTGTTCCTTCGTCTGGATGCGCAGGGCGACTGGCTCCCGCTGGAGCGAGAGGCCCGCCTTCCGGTGTTGGAGTGTCTGGCGGAGCTGCTCCTCCAGGGAGGGTGCGAGCGTGAGCGCACAGCGGATGCTGGCGGCATGTTTCCCTCGGACGCGTGAATGCCGTGTCGCGTGGCCGCGGCTCGGCAAGGGCGATGTCCGCGGGCCAGGGGGAGGCGCGTCGGCCTATCCGCCAGCGATGGCGGGGACGATGGTGAGGCGGTCGGTCTCCTTCACTGGAGTGGCCAGTGCCTGGAGGAACCGGATGTCCTCGTCGTTGTGGAAGACGTTCACGTAGCGGCGCACGCTTCCCTTTTCATCGAGCAGGCGAGCGCCGATGCCGGGGTAGTGCTTCTCCAGGTCGCGGAGCACCTCGCCCACCGTGGCACCCTGAGCGGACACGTCGCTGTGGTTCTGGGTATAGCCTCGCAGGGTGGTGGGGATGCGGACAGTGGCCATGGTCAATCGCTCCTGGGGTTGAGGGCGTCAGCGGATTCTGCTCGTGTCCAGCTCTTGGGTGAGGCGCTCGAGCAAGCGGGCCTGCTCCTGGCACTCGTGCCTGGCTTTTTCGAGCTCCCGCTTTGTCTGCTCAAGCTCGAGCGTGGCCACGTCACGGGACTTGCGAAGCTCCGTGTAGAAAGCCCAGAGCGTGTTGTACCGGGCGAGCAAGGTGCCGCCATCCGAGAGCGTGTCCGGGGTGAGGTTGCCGGAGGACACCCCCGTGATGAACTGTTGGACCCTGGCGGTCAGCTCGTTGCGGAGCTTCAGGTAATCCAGGTCATTGGGTTCGGGGTTCTGGAAGTCGAAGGGAATCCCGCTTCCCGTCATGAACTGCTGTGGGGCGCAATGCCGGAGCAGCTGATGGAGGCCCGCGAACCGGGTCTGGTCCGGACTCTGGTCGATCAGCAGGACCGGGGTTTCAAAGGCGAGACAGGGCAGGGCGCAGTGCAGGCGGGTGGTCACGACGCTGTGCGCGCGCTGGTAGGTGTCCAGCAGTCCTTCGGCCTTGGCGAAACGCTTGGCTACATCAAGGGTGACCGCATCGTCGTGGGTGAGCCTGCGGATTGGCCGGTCCGTTCTCTTCTGGAGGGCCTCGACGATTTCGTCGGACACGTCGACGGCCGCGATGAAATCCTCCCGTTCACGGCCCGGCTGACGCTTCAAGGTGAGCGTCAAACAGCCGGAGAAGTACGCGGGCACGTCGGCCTTCTTCAGGAGCTGGAGGGTATGCAGGTCCCGCGCGCCAACGGGCCCCCACTTCCGGAGGTACTCGCGGGCCTGGGGGTGCAGGAAGAACAGCTCCGCGGAAATCCCCGCGTTCCCCCAGCCAGGGAAGGAGGAGAGGTGCATGGAGACGGGGAGGGGGATGATGTTCTCGACTGGGGGCCAGTTCTCGGCGCGGTGGGCGAACCAGCCGTTGAGGATCAACGCGACGGCCGCGCCGTCCTCGGGCACGAAGTCGGCGAGGAAGTCGCGGTCGAGGAGGTGGTCAACGCGCGGTAGGAACTGGCGAGCCGCGAGGCTCTGGACCTCATCCCCCAGATTGCGGGTGTTTCGAAAGCAGGACAGGCCGAACTTGAGCACGAGCGTTCCTTACTGCGTCGGGTGGAGCCCGTCACGTGAACAGGACATGAGGACTTCGATGAAGGCAGGCATGCGCTTGAGTTCCCATCGGTCCTCAACGCGCCACCCTCTGTGCCGTAGCAGTGCGTCGAGACCGTCAAAGGTGAGGTCGTTGACCCAGTCGAGCTTGCGTCGATAGGCAATCGACGTGTCCGCGCGGCAGCAGTACGACAGGATGAGCCGGGGAGCGGCGGCGGCGATGCGGGTCAGCACGGCCTCCGGGTCGTGCATGTACTCCAGTACGCCGAGCATCATCACCACGTCCCAGCGACCCTCCGGGAACTGACCGGAGTCGAGGTCAGCGACGAGGCAGTCCTCGCTTCGCTTGACGAAGTCCGAAGGAGTGTAGCGGCATGGGGGCGCCAGGAACCACCGCACGGCCATCTCACCGGCGCCGATGTCGAGCACACTGGCGCCCGGTGTCACCAACACTGCGGCTCGCCGCGCGCGCTCGGTCCAGTGCCCCTGTACGTTGACTGGGTTTGCCCACCGCGTAGCGTGGTCCAGCGATGCATCGCGAGTGCGTCGCTGGACGATCAGTGATTCGTTGGCCTCCAGCACACGGAACTCGGGGGACGCGACGACCCACTCATCCAGCAGGCGGCGGCGGTCATCGCTGGACCTGTAGTGTGCGAAGACGATCATCCCGTTCGGGCTGATGCGCTGGGCCAGTTGCTCCACGCACGCCTGGACAGGTCCGCGTCCCTCACAACCCATGTGCGCGACCGCCACCGCTTCGCCAGGGGCGAGCGTGTCCATGGCGTCGCCTTGGGGTGGGAGGATGTCATTGGCGACACCTGCCTCGATGAACAGGCCGGGGACTCCCATGCGCTCTACCTCTTCGCATGCCCGGGCCAGCAGCTTCAGCCTCGTGCCGTCGGTACCGTCCATGATTTTGCGAGCTTGCAGGTGGGCAATCGCATCTTTCACCGACAAGATCATGGCGGATCCCTACCAGGGTTTGGGCTGAAGGTCGCATCGAGCGTATGCCCCACGCTACCGAGTGGGTCTTTTGGGAGCGGTAGGGCGCGGGAATCGAACTCGCCAGGGACTGCTCTCGCGGCCCCTCGCTGGTTTTGAAGGCGAGTTCACGCCGCCAGCGCCACAGAGGGAAAACGCCCCCATTTAGGACTCGGAAGGCACGCGCTAACGACGCGCTAACGACCGAGGACCGAATTGGGAGCAGCTCCGAAGTGGATCGGGAAGTGGGCAGGGGGAAGGGTCCGTGAGGCCCGAGGACGCCAAGTTTGGGTCATTGAGCGACAACGCCGGGTAGTGGCCCTCGATGCCGCCAGCGAGCGTGAGGCCCTGGCGGAGTTGGCTCTCTGGGAACGCAACCCGGACGGCTATCGCACGCGACGACAGTCGGCGGCTGACGATGCGCCGGTTCGGATCGATGAGGAGGCCTTGTCCGGCCTGATGGCGCATCTTACCGAGAAGGGACGCAGCAAGGACTACCGGCGTGACGTTCGGAACTACCTCGCGGCGTGGGCCGAAGCCCTTGGTGGGCGGGACCTGCGGAAGGTCCAGCTTCGAGAGCTGCGCAAGTACCTCGCCGACTGGAAGACAGCTCGCAAGGGCCGAATCATCGCGTTGAAGACGCTGACTGCGTGGCTCCGTGAGGATGACCAGCTCAAGCCGTCCGAGGACCCGACGCTGGAACTCAAGGTGCCGCCCTCCATTGCGGAGAAGGGTCGGAGGAAAAAAGGCTACCCGATGGCCGTGGTTGAGAGTTTCTACTCCGCTATCAAGAGCCAGTCCGTCCGAGACGTGTTGTGCCTGCGTGCGAAGACGGGCATGCACGACTCGGAGATTGCGCGGATAGCCTCGGGTGATGGGGAACTACGTGATGTGAACGACCCATGCGGCATCCGGGGGACTGCTTGCTTCCGTCATAAGAATGGGCGTGTACACGTTGTCAGCTTGGATGCGCAGGCGTTCATTGCAGCGCAGCGACTCCAGGCCCGGAAGAAGTCTCCGAGCCGAAGCACCGTTCATGAGTGTCTCGGGGCAACGGCTGCCCGACTCACGAAGCGCTCTCCGGAGGGGAGCGTCGCGCCCATTCACCCTGGCGAGCTGCGACACTGCTTCGCGACGTGGTCCTCGGAGTGCGGTCGGGTAGTGAAGCCCACTTCGGGTGGCGTTGCCCTGGAGATGGTCGCCGCCGTCATGGGGCACCTGAGCACTCGGACGACCAAGTTGTTCTACGAGGGAGTCCAAGTGCCTCCGATGATTGTGTTCCCGCTTCGGCTGGTTCATCCCGAGGACCCCGTCGTGGTCATTCCGGAGGCCCAGCAGGCCGCCCGGCGTGGCCGTCCAAGGGGACGGCTCGGAGTACAGCTGCCCGGTGCTCGGAGCGCACCGCCCGGCGTCGGGCGGGCTCGGGAGGAGGCGACCCAAGCCGCAAGACGGACAGCACGGATGTAGTGAGGACGGTTGTCCGCCGTCCGAATCGAGGGGCGCGAACAAGGCGCCCCTCTTTCAAGAGCGCGAAGATGCGAGCCCGACTGCAATGCAGCAGCTCCGCCGCGCGCTCCACGGTGACGGCGGGGCCATCGAGTCCAGGGCCGGTCAGTTGAGGGGCCATGTTCACCTCGGGAGGACGCGACGAGGGGCGAGCCGGCCAAGGGCGTGAAGCCCGATGCCGATGGCGTCCCAGACGTTGTGGTGGAGGTCACGCGCGGCGGGCAGCTCCACGCGCAGGTGCTCGCCCGCGTCGAGGCGCTGTTTGCTGCGCTCGATGAAGGCGTCCGCGTCGAGGGTGCCCTTCCAGTCGCGCGGGTAGACGCTGCGCCGGCTCGCGACGGGCGCCAGGGCCCCGCCCAGCGTGCCGACGACGCCGGTAAGCTGGAGGAGGTCGTTCTGATCGCCCTTCTGGTGCGCAGCGGCGTAGACGCGCGGCAGCTCAATGACGAGGTGGAAGGACTCGTCGCCGACGCGAGGCCGGAGCCACTCCTGGACGGCGCTGGCCGTGGAGGCCCAGGAGGCCAGGGACAGCTCGCCGTGGGCCGGCGCGGGGTTCCTCGGCAGCCCGGCGCACAGAAGTGCGCCAGAGGGGATGTCGAAGAGGGCCACACCGCAATGGCGCAGCCCCGGGTCGATGGAGACAAGCCGCGTGTCGGACTTGCCGCTGGTAGGGGCGGATAATGGGTTCACCCCCTTCCAATGGGGGCACTTTCTGGGCGTGGCTTACGCGGCGGCCCTCTCCATGGGCTCCCACACCCGCAACCGCCCCGAGGCGTCGCGCACTGTCGCCGCGTCCTTCGACAGCACGCGCGAGAGGGCGGGCTCGGCCTCGATGGCGCCCGCGAGGTCCGGCGTTGTCTCCCTCATGGCCTGCCGCATGAGGTGCGCCATGCGCTCGGCCGCGTCGTGGAGGCGGTTGGGACAGTCTGCGCGCAGCTCCGCCACCAACTCGT
This sequence comes from Corallococcus silvisoli, assembly GCF_009909145.1. Lineage (NCBI taxonomy): Bacteria > Pseudomonadati > Myxococcota > Myxococcia > Myxococcales > Myxococcaceae > Corallococcus > Corallococcus silvisoli. The sequence continues at coordinate 10,975 of NZ_JAAAPJ010000017.1, read as the reverse complement.
CATGCACCATGAGGACGAGTCGCGAGCCCCAGAGGGGGGAGCGCCTGTCCGTGTACATCTCCCGGGACACGCGCCACGTCGCCAGCTTCGCGCCCACGGCGCCCAGGCCTTGGAAGGGGGTGTTGAGCCACTGCGTGTAGCCACACCCGCCCCGGAGGATGTTGGCCCCGGGAATCATCACGTCCACCAGTTGCCCTCCGTAGGTAAGGCGACTGGCGCGGGAGAACAGCTCCCGCTGCTCAGGCCATGCCTGCATCCACCTGTCGCCGTACTGCCTGGAGACGTCCACGCACGCGGCGCACACCATCTTCACCTTGCCCTGGACGCGCACCGGCACGCGCTCGACTCCGCATGTCTCCGCAGCCTTCGCCAGTTGGCAGAACCGGACGCCGTCCTTCGCCCGCGCGTGGTAGGCCATGCCGCCCGCGCCCAGCCCGCCGCCCTTGCCGAAGTTGAAGATTTTCGCGAGGGAGCGGAAGGACGTGGCGGTGGCCTCCTTCGCCTTCACGCGAGGCAGCAGGGCCGCGTAGCTCTCCCCGAGGAAGGTGGCGGCGGCGGAGGTGTGGACGTCCTCCTTCGCCAGCAGGGCCTCGGCCATGCGCGACCAACCCACGTCCCAGATTGCGTGCTGGGCCATGGTGCGCAGCTCCAGGCCGGCGTAGTCCACGGAGCAGAAGACGAAGCCGGGGCGGGCCTCGTGGCACTCGCGGACGCCGCCGCGCTGGGGCAGCTGCTGGTAATCGCTGGAGACGCGCGTCGTGGACACCAGCACGTTGAAGCGTGGGTTGAGGGGGCGCGTGACGCCGGCCTCCAGCTTGCCCAGGTAGGTGGAGCGGTACTTGTCCACCTTGCCGGCCTTGCCCAGCTCCTCCAGCAGCGGGTCCCCCGAGTCGAGGAGCGTGTCCCTGTCGGTGGCCACCTGCCCGTCCGGGAAGCGCTCCGTGGGCGAGGTGACGGGCGGCAGGCCGCTGTAGGCGGCGGACACGAGGGCGGAGAGGCGCTTCGAGTCCTTGGTGCCGTCGGGCCGGAAGATGCCCGCCGCGAGGAAGCGGGCGCGGTTGGCACTCCACTCCGCCTCCACGCGCTGGCGCAGCTCGGCGACACGCCCGCCGTGGGTGCGCAGGCCCCAGAGGGAGGCGAAGTGCAGCGCCAGGGCGGCGCGGACCTGGTGCCCTTCCGCGTGGAGGTTGCCGCCATTGGGGATGTCGGTGGCGGCGCGCTCCTGGGCGTGGTGGACGTCGAGCGTGAAGCGGGCGTCGCGCTTCGGGTAGTCCACGGCGGCGAGGGGCCACTCCTCCAGGGGGACGCCGTCGAGCTGCGCGTACCGCAAGCGCCATGCGTCTGGGGCCTTCTTCTCCACGCTGATGTCGAGGCCCAGGTGGCGCTTCACCAGGAGGGCCAGCGGGTAGCGGGCTCCCTCGTCGTCGTCCAGAGGGCGACCCGTCTCCGGGTCCACGCCGTGGAGGCCTCGGGCGATGTCCAGGAGGGCCTCGCGGATGGCGACGTCATGCAGGCGCCCGGCGTCGGCCGCGTCGAAGACGGCGTCCACGAGCCGCGCGTCGTCCGCGCACATGACGCCCAGGTCGTAGGCGAGGTTCGCGCCCGTGAGGTGGACGTCTGGGGAGGAGAGGACCGCCCGGAACCAGTCTCGCGTCTGGGCTGCGGAGAGAAGGCGCTCACTGCCCGGTGCCGCGTGCGCGATGGATGCGCAGACGAGCGGCGGGGCGAGGAGGCCGGGTTGAATCAGGTGCGTCTCGGTGTCGAAGCTGAAGAGGGAGGTGGGCACAACACGAAGAGGCCCGTGTCGTGGGCCAGCCGTGGCGGTGGGGGACGCGCCAGGTACTCAGCGGTGTCGGAGGAGGGGACTGCTCAGGCCAGGGCGGCGGCGAGGGCCGGCAGCTTCGCCTCGGCGCGCTTCGCCTCAATGGCCGCCAGCTCGTCGTCCGTGGGGCTGACGGTGCTCCAGCGGTAGCCTTCGATGACCTTCCCGGGCTTGCCGTCCTTCTCGGGCAGCGTCTTGGGGAAGACCTCGCAGTCGATGAGGAGGAAGGCCCCGGCCTGCTTGTCGCCCGTGAACTTGGCGAGTTGCTCCAGGGACAGCTCCTGCTCCTCGGCGCCGGTCAGGGCCATGACGAAGGCCTTGAAGCGCCCGCCGCCGTTCTTCTTCACCTCGGAAAGCTTCTCCACGTAGGAGGCCACCATGCCGATGCGGCTGGGCTCGCAGGCGGGTTGCGTCCGCTCGGCGGACACGACCTTTAGCTCAGCAATGGCGGACAGGCCCTTGAAGCCGTCCTTGGTACGGATGGACTGCACCTCAAGCCGGTAGTGGCCGACCTTGAGGTACTGCGCGCCGAGTGCCGCCTGTGCGCTGACGATCCGCGAAAGTGCTGCGTTGCTCATGTCCCGTTGCTCCCATTCAAGGGACGTCAGAAGGACGTCCTCGCCATCTCAAATGGGGGCAACTATTGGGCTTGGATCACCTGGAAAACGCTGCGCGTTCTTTGATTCTCAAGGCATGTGTCAAGCTTATTGTGAAAGAGCTTCTAGGTTCTTGAATGGTGCTTTGATGTTCTTGGGGCCTAACCAATATGGAGCGGTGGTTCTTTCGGTGGGAGGACTAGACCATCTAGAGGCCTGATGTCCGGATGGTGAAGGATCCACCTGGATGCATTTGCAGCAACTAGGGCGTTTATTCCTCGCGCCAGTTCCGGCCCTTTGCTGACTCCGAAACTCAAGACTTGTTCGTCGGCCTGAGATTCATATGCCATCACCAAGCTGTGGCGAGTATCCAAGGGCAAGGCGATGTAGTCTGATGTTGCTAGGCTGTATCCGTAGTCTCTTTCGGCTGTCGGAGCAGACCAGTAGACTACTGGAGCGTCAGAAGTAAGAAGGCATGCCTCGGCGTGGTCGAAGACGAACCATTTTCTTGCGGAAATTATGTTGGCAAGGCCTGGGGCTATCTTGATCATTGCGAGAATCGACTCCAGCTTGATTTCCTGTGGCGAAGGTTTATCGGCTAGTTTTATTGGGATGGATGATTCTGGATTGGTGATGAGTGTTGGTGTTGATGGGGCGTCCGGCCTTTGCATTTGACTGAGCCTGCTCTGGATGGCCTCATGCATGGAGTCAACTAGGTGCTGGGTAGCTCTTCGAAAATCATGTCCGCGTAGCGCCTGGAATGCGACGAACATTGAGATCTCTCGCCGAATTTGAGGTGGCGGAGGGAATTTGTCTTTAAGAATTGATTTGATTGCATTTGCTGCCGGGCTCTCGATGTACTTGTCGAGAAAGCCCTCAACCTCTTGGCTTCGGCGTCCGCCTGATGTTATGGCGTAGAAGTCAAGCTCTCTACATGCCTTTTCTGCTATCGTTGGCGGTGTGCGTATCTTTTGATCTCGGGAGACCATTGTGAGTCGTTCTTTTTTGTCTGAAAAGCGCTTGAGATAAAATTTGGGAACAACATGGTGCTTGCGGGGTTCGGTCATTTAAGTAAAAATTGGATGGGAGATGGAGGCGAGTCGTGTTGGGATCGAAGGGGCTTAGGCGGGGGACTAGAACGGGATATCGTCCGCCGGAGTTGTGCGAAACACCCGAGCCTCTACTGCGACCTTTGATGGATCCCTGTCGGCGGTCTTCATTTCGGCGTCAATGTGCTCCACAAGTCGACGAGCTTCTTCGAAGTATCCCTTGGGGGTGCTAGGTCGAATCGAAAATATCTCATACCCATGATCTGCCAAATAGGCGTTGCGTTTCTGGTCGGATTCGTCGCTGGTGGAGTTGTGGCCGCCGTCAATTTCAACTGCTATCCAGCGAAATCGATACTGCTGGAGCGGAATGAAGACAACGAAGTCTGGGCGGCGCCTTTCTCCTATGCCAATCCGGGCCTGCGGAATCAGCATTGGAAACTGCCTGTCTCTTACGAGGCTTAGGTAGCATCGAAGAAAGCGCTGCTCAACTTCGTTTTGGATGAGCCTTTGGATGTTGCCCCATAAGGCGCATGTCTCGTCGCCTCTGGCCCAGCCAGAAGTGATGTGACAGGCGTGGCCATCGTCTATGTGTGGTGATTCTGGCGTGTTGCATGTATCGCTAAAGACGGGCTCGCGGAGTACGGTTGCGCTCTGTGTTGACCAGAAAAGGCATCCTCCGAGTGTGTCCGAAGTCTGTTTGAGGAAAGAGCGTATAGACCATGGGGGCGCCCAGGAGTATGCGGGGGGCTGTATATTTGGTGGCACTGCGTATATTTTGATTACGGACTCTTTGTTGGCGCCAATGTACAGCGAGGAGGGGATTGTTGAGTGTTCCGAAGGGATTCTCCAGGAGTTGATGGCGCTGCACTTGCAGATCCAGTTGGGTCTTATTTTGTTTTTGTCTGTGAATGAGAATGTGGACGTTTTTTGACAGCCGCCGCAAGTCGATTTGAGTACGTAGTGCTCAAAGCCCATGTCGATCGATCTCCGAACCCCAGGGACACTGGAGTGATAAGCTTCTTGAGATCGTATGGAGCTTGTCGACTGCTGGCTAATTTGTGCTTCTATCCAGTTCCGCTATCGGCATGGGTCGGCATGGACCCGGTGTGGCGGGCCGGTTCACCTGAATCAGATGAGCCCTCAAAGAACGGCGAACCAGCCGCGCGAGCGATGCAGCCTCTGTCTCCGAAGATTTTGATGGGGCTGTTTTGACCTAGAGCGGCGCCGCCCTGATGACGGCAGCTCATCGGTACTGCTTGGTAAAGAGCGTTTTCAGTAGCCGAGGAAAAGCCGGCCCTGAGCAGCTTTGAGTCATCATGAGGTTGCGTATGTGGCTTGGGCCCTTTAGTAGACGGACAGAACCGGAGGATGGGCTCATGTCGATCCAGCGCGCCATAGCTTGGCCTAGGTGGCTCCTTCTCCGAACCGTCGGAGGGAGTAGAAGGAAGTTCTCGCTTGCAGCGCTGGGCCGCAGCGCCGCTTCGGACCCGCACCAGTCTTCACCTAGGCAGCTCGCTACATTCTCGCTGCTCCAGTTCAAGGAATTCTGGCTGATGCGGCTTGCTCAAGTCTTCGGGGGCCACTGCCCACGTGGTGGCGAGCTTGTGGCGTTGGGCCACAGCCGACTCGCCGCGTGGACCGAGTTCTGCCTTGAGTACGAACACGCCTCCCCCCAGCAATCAGAAGAACCAGATTCTCGTTGCGCTTGTACTGGCTGACATTGTCCTCCAGATCACCACGAAGCTGTGGGCGCTGCGCCTGACCGAGCTGTCAGGAACTCCCGAGTCGCGGTTGTATGTGACCCTGGTTGTCGTCAGCCTTGCCATCTATGCCATCGTCAAGCTGTGGACGATGAAGAAGTAGCTGACAGTCTTGCTTCCACTCAGGAGGCTCCGTTGCCGCGACTGAATGTGGATAACGGAGCCTATTGAGTAGGGGAATTGCCGCACAGGCACAGGAGCTTCTGCGGTTGTCCGTCCGTCTGCTGGATGAAGAGGGCTCTCACCTGGGCGGTAGCGAATGCCTCGACGTAGTCTTGGGTGTGGAGGCATACCTCCACCTCGACGCGCGCCGCCTGTTGTCCAGGGCGGTGCGTGCGTGCGAGGAGTTGCTCCCAGAGAGCGCCGTCCGAGGGAGGCGTCACCACGAGGTTGCGGCAGAGTTGCTGGAGGTTCTTCCCCGTCGCGTGGGCCTTGATGCTCGCGACGATGGAGCGCCGCCCACTCTCCTGGAGGATGGCCTCAGACGCCGCGCGCCCCCCGCCGTAGAAGGGCACGCCGGCGGCGCGGGCGATCCGCTCCCCCAACTCCGGAAACTCCACCCAGACGATTCCCACCTGGGTCCGCGCCCACTCCGCAGCGTCCTGCACGAGGAAGTCCGACACCCATACTGCTTGGGGCTCGGGCTGCACCGCGTCGTGAATCTCCGCCCAGTCCGTCCACGTTGCCGCCTGCCAAACCGGCTTGTCGCCCTCGTAGGGCGGCACCATGTGCGCGCGTATGGCGGCCTTGGTGAGTAGGCCAGGCGAGTCCAGGTGCTCGCGACGCTCGCCCTTCAGCTCCTCCCACACCTCCTTGTTCCAGGCCTTCCGCTTCGCGAACCACTCCTCGATCAGCTCCGGTGGCTCGCCCCGAGGGTAGCGCCAGCGGTGGTAGAAGCCGGCTGACAGCTGCCGGGCACATGCCATGGCTTGGAGCTGCTCTTGAAACTGCTCGCCGTCCGGTCGCTCGCCACCGTGCGCTAGCTCGATGAGCGCCAGCAATTCGGTGGGCACCGGTCCCGGGTAGCGCGGGCGGATGATGAGCGGCTTGTCCAGGGCGCTCTCGTCCGTGGCGACAACGCCGCGCGTGTCGTTGCGGCGGCGCCGAAAGCCCTCGCGGACATGCTCCTCGGGTTCGCACAGCCGCTCCAGCGCGCCGGACGGGGCCACCACCTTGCCGGGGTCCAGCGCCGTGCCCCACTCCTCCACGACGTGGTGAGCCAGGGGCAGCGGCGAGCCCTCGCGCAGCGCCAGCCGCGACAGGTGCGCGTAGTCCTTGATGCTCTTGGACGCGAACGTGCCAGACAAGGCCACGAGCCGCGTCTCCGGGCGCTTCTCGAAGTAGCGGAGGAATCGCCCGGTGCGAGAGGCCTTCGGGTCCTTGAGGTTGTGCGCCTCGTTGAGAATGACGAGGTCCGGGCGGATGCGCTCCAGCAGGTCCGTCGCTTCCTGGCTGGAAAGCTTGTTGTAGGTGATGACGTGCAGCACCGGCAGGCCTGGCCGGAACCAGCGTCCACCCGCGAGGTTGGGAAGGCGCCAGTGAGCGCCGTAGTAGTCCCACTCCGCGTTGAACTGGGACAGGAGGCTCGCGGGGATGAAGAGGCAGGCCACACGGCATGCCGGCATGGCCATGGGCATGAGGAAGGTGGTCAGCTCCTTCCCGTGGCCGGTGCCGATGGGCCCGAGCAGTCCGCCCACTCGCGAGGCCTCCAGCAGCGCCAGGGCCTGAACGCGCCGGAGCCGCGAGGGGCACGGACGCGGCGCGCAACTGCACGGCCCTGGGGGCGCGCGCAACTGGGACTCCAGCGCTTCGAGGTCCGCCGCCGCGTAGGACGTGGCGAGGTCGCGGCGCGGCAGGGCGAGGATGCGCGAGAGGTCCGACGACCAACCCACGGGCGAGCGGCCGGTGCGCGAGAAGTCCACCGCGACGGATGCGCCGTCCTGGGGAGTGGACGGCCGTGGCGTGACGCCGAAGCGCTGGAGGAGGCCCACGGCTACCGGACGCCCCGGACGAAGTGTCCCGCGCCGCAGAGAGGCTCCAGGGCCTCCACGGCCACCTGCATCAACTCGCTACCGGCCACGCCCAGCGCGGCGTAGGTGCCGGGCTCGGGAGGCTCGGCGCGGATGGTGGCGGCCAAGACTCCCTTCCACTTCCCGTAGGCCAGGGGCGAGTCGTTGGGAGCGACGCGGATGTCCACGACGCCGCACTCCTGCTCAATCTTCGCGGCCATGCGGCCGACGTAACCGGCCAGCGGCTCGGCGGGGCAGTTGGGCACGCAGTCCACGAACAGGGACAGGCCGCGTGCGGCCTCCATCTCCGCCTTCGTCCGTCGCTTGCGGCGTGGGGCCTCGTCGCTGGCCGGCGCGGACGCGAGCGCCGGATCGCTCTTGGGCGCATCGGGCGGCAGCACGGCGGCCAGCTCCTGCTCGGGAGCGGCCGGGGCCGGCGTGGGCGCGGGCGCGGACGGCATGGTGGACGTGGCGGACTTCGTAAGGCGGTTGACGAGGGACATGGGCGGCTTTCCTTGGGACTGCGCGTTGAGGCACTGCGCTTGGAAGGAGCACCCGCCGTACTTCTGGCAGGCGCTCCAACTGGGCTTCACCTGGTTGGGGGACGTGGCTCGCGCGACGTCGCGCATTCGGCGCGCCAGCGGTTCGATGTGTGCGAGCCACTCGTTGCGGACGTGCTCGGCGCTGATGGTGGCAACGACGGAGCGGGCCTCCCGCGCACCGCGCGTCTGGAAGTAGAGGTGCTCCAGCTCCAGCCGCTTCAGTCCCGGGAAGCGCTCGGCGGCGAGGACAGCCCAGTAGCCATAGCCCACCATCTGGATACCGGCGTCATGAGCGGCGGAGGCGAACTGCTCGGGCGTCGCGGCGTAGCGAGCGATGGAGGACGTCGTCTTGTGGTCCGTGACGCGCAGCACGCCCTCGGCGAGGCGTCGCGGGTTGACGAGGTCGATGTATCCGGCGAGTGGGACTCCGTCCGCGAAGAGGGGCGACGGCTGGCCGAAGTGCTCCTCCACCAGCAGGTCCACCCCCGGCGCGGGCAGCAGGTGCTTGCCGGCCGCCGCGATGGGCCCCAACACGTCCTCGCCCGTGCGCAGGTAGTGCTCCAACTGTGCATGCGTGGAGGTGCCGACTTCCCGAGCCTTGGAGGGCCGCTCGGGAAGTCGGAGCACCTTGGAGAAGAACCACGCGCGCTCGCAGAGTGCGAACCTCCGCAACTGCGAGACGGACAGGTGGTGGAGGACGCCGTCTTCAACGGCGCGGGACTCCGGTGTTTCGGGGGCTGGACTCACCCCTATTCAATGGGGGTAATCTTGAGGACTGCTGACTTTACGAGATGTGTTGGCGCGCGCATGCGCGCGAGGCCTTATTTTTTGCTAGAATCGTCGGTCTTCGCAGGTGCGGCCGAAGGGAATGCGACCCTTGTTGCCTCCGCGTTTGCGCCCAACCATTTGGCTCGGGCAGCGAGGCATGTTTTCCAGCGATCCTCGTCGCTAAGTCCAGGAATGAAAGCCAGCCCAGCCTCACCGCTTGCAGTTGCTGCTGCGCTTGCTCGGCCAAGGAAAATGAATCCAATGGCAGTGACGATGGCTCCTCCTGCGGTTAGTGCAATCTTGGGGCTGAGGTCTTTGGATGAATCTGATGTTGCAATGAGGGTTGCGCCTGTGGTTGCGCTAGTGAGGCCGACAATGCCGAAAATAATACCCCAGGCGGTCCCGGCTTGGTAGCTGTCTTGGCCCCAGGTGACAATATTTCGACAGAACTGGTCACTCGAACGAAAACTGTCTTTTAGGAAAAGGTCCGGCTCCTTGTTGCATATGCGTGCGTGTGCCTCTGATCCGAGATTTTTATCGATGTCGTCGTCGGCGCACGCGGCCGTAAACGTCTTTCCAGGACGTGCGTCTGAGAGTTGCTTTGAGAGTAGCTGCTCTTCGGGAGTTGGTGCCTGGATAATGTCGCTCTTGAATGTTCCACAGGCGGTCAATGATAGGACGATGATGGCTCCACTAGCGGGAAAAGGGGAGCGGGAGAATTGCGAACCAATCATGCGCGCACTCACGGGCCAAAGTTGGGTGTGAGAGTATATCGCTGTTTTGGGAGATGGCTGCTCGCCTGTGCGGGTGACCACTTTTCAGTGGTATTGATTAGTGGGTGAGTGTGGCTGGATGTGGTCTTTAAGTGTGTCTGCTAAGGGCGTTGTGTCCTGCTGACATATCCAGTTGGTGCCGTTTGGGCTTACCTGTACCCGTACTGGCGCCGGGGCCGGCCGATGGATTGGTAATTTTCTCCGGTTTAAGCTGACGTGCCTCGGCTAGTATCGATGTTGCATGATAGAATTGCTCAATGGAGGCATGTAGGACTGTCGCGCCTCCTGATTCGCGGTTAGCAAGTCCTCCGGCGTGCGGTACATGCGAGGCCTGCGCCCGTCCGCACTCCGGCGCTGGTGCTTGGTGAAGCCGAGCGCGACGAGGCAGGTGCCCACCTCCGTGGACGCGCGATGGTCCACCTGTGCGACGGGCATGCCCAGCGCGTCTGTGGCCACCTGGAGAATGGACACCTCGGCGGGCCGCCGCTCCTTCGGCGTGCGCAGAAACCACTGGACGATGGCTTCCCCGCGACCGTCACCCGCGCCCTCGGCGCGAAGCGCCGCCTGGGCCTCGGCGCGCTGGGCATCCTCCTCGGACAGCCACCAGGGCTCGCCCCGCTGGAGGAGCACCACGGCCTCCGCCCAGAGCTGGTTCCTGTCCTGGCGCAGCGCCTCGATGTCGATGTGGGTGCAGTGCACCGGCCAGTAGCGGCGGTGCCCCGTTGGGTCCTTCAGGTAGGCGTCGTCATTCGTGGTGCCGACGAAGATGCAGCGCCGGGGCGTCTTCACGTTGGCGCGCCCGTAGGGGGGCCGGTACGTGTCCTCGGTGCGGCTGATGAAGCCCTTGAAGGGTTGGTTTTCCGCACGGCGCAGCGTGGAGAGTTCCGCCAACTCGATGAACCAGAACTGGGACGCCAACATGGCCGAGTCCTTGTTGTGGACGTCGATGGGCGCGTCGCTGAACCAGTCCCCCGCCAGTACGCGCAGCGCCGTGGACTTCCGAAGGCCCTGCGGCCCCTCCAGGATGAGGACGGTGTCCACCTTGCAGCCCGGCCGCAGCGCCCGCGCCACGGCGCCGATGGCGAACTTCTCGCCGATGGTGCGCAGGTGGGCGACGTCTCCCTCGGCGCCAAAGTAGCGCGCGAGCATGCCCGCGAGGCGCGGCACCCCGTCCCACTCCAGCGCTTGGAGGTAGTCGGCGACAGGGTCGTAACGGTTGCGCTTGGCCACGGCGAGAATCTGCGGCGCGACGACGGCGGCCTTGGGCTGGAGGCCCAGGCGCCCGTACTCGCTTTGCTGGAGCCAGTTGGCGATTTCGACGTCGAGCGTCTCCGGGTCGATGCCTGGAGGCAGCGGACCGCCCACCACCTCCAGTCGCTTGCTGACTTCGTTGAAGCGCAGCACGCCCCGCCACTCCGGGGACGACAGCAGGACGGTGAAGACGTTGGCCTCGCAGTTGCGGAGGCGGCTGTCGCCCTTGCTGCTGACGTCCATGATGAGGTTGCGGCCCCATGCCTCCGGGTCCTCCTCGCCTTCCTCCGGGGCCAAGCCGGGGGGCTGGGCGGTTGGAGGACGGGTGCCGAGTGCACGCCAGATGGCCTCGTTCTCCGCGAGCCGCTTCGCGTCGGCCTCCGTGCGGCGGGCCCGGTGGCGGCG